>NZ_JWGQ01000018.1:0-13002 GCF_001069025.1 Streptococcus sp. 1004_SSPC
CTGGCTGGTATTATGGGCTTATAGCCCTTGGTCAAACCACCCGTTAGACGGGTGGTTATGATTAAGAAGAAAAATAGGTTTAACAAAACAAGGTTATTTAGTCCTATTTTATTCACTTTAAGAACCCCTTTTTATTTTTAAATATAAATATTAGATTAGAAAGAAAAAACATAATTGTTTTCTGTAAATAAGCCATGAGTAGATAAGGTGTTATAATATAAACATTTTGAACGTTTAAAACAGCTTAAAAAGGCTATTAAATTTTTTAAAAAATACCCAAAAAAGTCTTGACAAATTTTCGGGGGGGGGATAATTAGTGGGGTATTAATATGAAAAAAGGAGTCTATGATGAATTCTAAGAAAATCATTTCTTCAGTTTCTTTGACGACAGCTATCCTTGCAACAGGTATTCTTAGTCAAGAAGCACACGCTGATGACCTAACACCTAACACAAACGCGACAGCGCCAGCTACCACTGAAACAGTCGCACCAACGGCGTCTAAGCAGGCTGAAAGCAAACCTGTTACTCAAGCGGATGTCACATCTGCTGAAACAACTTACAATCAAGCAACCGCTGAAGTCGCTACAGCTCAAGCTGACGTTAACGCTAAAACACAAGCTCAAACGTCTGCACAAACGGCTGTCAATACCGCTACACCTGCTGTAACAGACGCTAAACGCGACGCTGCTGAAGCGACACCTGAAGGTATCGCTAAGGCTGAGAAAGCCATCACAACTGCTGAATCAGACGTTACCGCAAAAGAAAACGCTGTAGAATCAGCTAAAACTGAACAAACTAAAGCGGATAAAGACGTTGAAGCTAAAGCTAACCAAGTAACCGCTGACCAAAAAGACGTTGACACTAAAGTCTCTGACGTCAAGGTTAAAGAACAAGGTGTTGCCGACGCCAAGGCTGTTCTCGACGGTACAGGCGCAAGCAAAATCATCGCTAATCAAGAAAAAGCCAAAGCCGATCAAGCCACAGCGCAATCGGATAAAGACCACGCTGAAAAGGCACTCGCTGAGGCTAAAACGGCTGATGCTAAACGCGAAAGCGACATCAAAACAACTACAGCTGACCTTTCAACCAAAGAAGCTGAACAAGCAAAAGCCAATCAAGCGCTCACACAAGCGCAAAAAGCTGCAAGCGAAACAGCTGACGCCGAACGTCTTGCTCACACAGCTAAACTCTCAGCCGACGCTAAAGCCGGAAGCATTAACACCGTCAATGTCCCAGCTGAGTATATCCGCGCCTTAAAAGCTTCCTTAAGCGCTCAAGTTGACTCTGAAGCTTATGACCAAGCGATTAAAGACCTTAAGGCTATCAACCAAGCAGCTCTTGAGCTTAACGCCTTTAAGTCAAACCCTGAAGATTCCAAGGTCGTCTTCTCCGATATCAACAACCTACCAGAAGACGTCCGCACGAACCTGTCACTCTTTACATCTGATCTTGTCAATCAAATCCGCACAGCCTTTGGGACACCTAAGACAGACGTTACCAAAACATCCGTTGCTATGTCTGATGCCATTACAGACGCTTATGTGAAGGCCAACTGGAACGACATCAATGCGGGTCACTATAGCGATGGGATCCACGGAGTGCAAATAGGTTCCGTCTCAGGGCGTTCGGTTGCTGAGAACATGAACTCACGTTATATGCCGTCAGCGACAATGACACTCGATACCCTCAAAAGTCAAATTTACGACGGCATCATGCGCTTCATGTTTAACGGTTATGAATGGGCCCACGCGATGTCAATTGCAGGGCTCAACCTTGACGCCGGCGAAAAAGACCACTTAGGTGCTGACTTCTCATTTTACGAATCAAACGTTGACAAGAACTGGCCTTACCTCCTTCGTTTCCATGTAAATACGTCAACAAAAGCCAATGCCGATGACGCTGCTCTTGCTAACCCATATGACAGCACTGCCATTTTGGCAGCTCAAGCCAGCGCAACAGCCGCTTACAACAAAGCTAAAGCTGCTAACGACGCTGCACAATTGGTTCAAAACCAAGCCACTGAAGATTACGCTGTCGCAACAACAAACGTTGCTAAAGCTAAAGCGCTTCTTGCAAATCTTGAAGCAACACCGCTTCGTACAGCAAACGCGCAAGCAGACCTTGACGCTAAGGCACAAGCCCTTAAAACAGCTAACGAGACTCTCAAAGCGGCAAACGAAGCTGTTGCTAACTTGAACGCTGATATCAAAACTAAAACACAAGCGCTTGAAAATGCTAAAGCTGAACTTACTAAGGCCAAACAAGCCCTTAAAACAGCTGAAAGCAAACATGACCAAGACCAAGCAGTTCTTGAAAACGCTAAAGCCAATGCTAAGGCCAAAGCGACTGCCGTCAAAACAGCCGAAACAGAACTTGCAAGTGCGCAAGCAACCCTCAAAACAGCTAAAGACCATTTGGCTAACTTGAAAGACTCACCAGCGCGTCTTGCTAAAGCACAAGCTCAACTCGCAACGGCTGAAAAAGCACTTGAAACAGCTAAAGCTGAGCTCAAAGCAGCTCTTAAGACTCTTGAAACTAAGAAAGCTAAAGCTACCGAAGCTAAAGCTGACTTCGACAAAGTATCTGAAGCTTACGCTAAGGTCCTTGAAGCTGAACGTCAAAAAGCTGTCGCTGAAAGCTACGCTAAAATCGTCGCCGATGGTCACACACCAGTCCCTGTCGTGGACGCTAACGGTACTGTCGTCGGCTACCAAGCGCTCGAAACACAAAACCAAACGGTTAAAGCACAAGCATCTATCAACCAAACACACTTTACCAACCAAGCTAAAGCAACAGCTAAAGGTGCAGCGCAATCAGGTAAAACCTTGCCTAAAACAGGTGAAGTCTCAAGTGCTCTCCACATCCTTGGAAGCTTCCTCGTTGGTTTGGGTCTTGCCGCAACCGACCGTCGTAAACGCCGTGGATAAAGCTGACTTTCCATCATATTTATTGAATAGGGGTAATGTAAAATGAAAAAGATGGGCTCTTTTCTACGTTTAACTTAGCTATAAAGTGGTGCTAAGGCTTTATCTTCAAACTAAAACCCCAGTATTGCTACTGAGGTTTTCTTTATTCGATAATTAAGAGTCCATCTTTGATGGCGAATGGATTGTCTTTATTGATGCGGTCGTAGAACATGATACCATTAGTATGGTCGATTTCATGTTGAACAACGATTGAGTTGTAACCACGGAGTTTAACACGTTGCTTTTCACCCTCTTTGTTGAAATATTCAACCGTTACACGAGCATGACGAACCACGTAACCAGGAACGTCGCGGTCGACTGAGAGGCATCCTTCTCCATCACCCAAGGCAGCATCCTGAACAGAATGGGCAACTACTTTAGGGTTGTACATGATTTCTTGAAGGCTATATGCTTCTTTTGGTGGATTACCTTCAGCATCTTCAGGGTTTGGAACGAGAACCGCGATAATGCGTTTTGAAATATCCAATTGTGGGGCTGCAAGACCGACTCCTCCACGAAGCCCCATTTTTTCGGCAATAACAGGATCTTGTGAGTTACGAAGAAACTGCATCATTTTTTCACCTAGGATAATGTCTTCGTCTGATAGTGGGAAGGTTACATCTTCAGCGACAGCACGCAAGGTTGGGTTTCCTTCGCGAATGATATCATTCATATCAATCATATGGCTGGCGCGGATAATTTTGGTTTGAGCGTCCATTTGTTTACCTCTATTTTCTTTGATTTACTTGTTTATAACTATAGCACAAAAGGGTTGAAAATTAAACCATCAAGGGTCAAAGTGAGGCTTTTTCTAATCGATAAAAGCCAGTTTTTCCAAGGTTTGTTTCTCTAAAATACGATAGGTTTTAAAAGCCTCTTTTTCGATAGTCCCCTGATCGATAAATTGTTTGATGACTCGCTGTACATGACGATAGCTAGTCCCAAAACGGGAAGCTAAAATGGAAGGCGATAATTGAAAGATATTCTCTTCTTCACTATTCAAAATGTGGGTGGCCAGACGTTCTTTGACAGAGTAGCTCGCATTCGTTGAAGCAGTGATACCTTGCTTATGCAGTGCCATAGCCAGGTTACGTCCAATTTGGTAGAGAAAAACAGGGTCTTTGAGGAGTGCTTCTTTATTATTTAATGGGAGCTGGACTGCTTGAACTTCTTCTAAAGCAATGACTGAAGAACCCGCTAATTGATTGGTCATGAGTTCAACATCTCCCAGTAGCTGTGGTTGTTGAGGCATTTCTAGGATGTGTTCTTTACCATTGGATAGGGAGCGAACAATTTTTACCCTACCTGATAAAATGTAGGTTAGCTCAGTGATAGCTTGTCCCTGAGTGCAAATGTAATCGCCTTTTTGAAAGGTGACTTTCTGTAATTGGCTGAGATAGGAGGCTGAGAAGACTTGTTCAAGTTGAGGGTGAATAGTGTGGTTACGCATACATCTCCTTTTTAGGACTTAGGTCCTATTTTTTTAGCTCTTCTTAGATTATAATGAAAAAATAACTATCGGACAAGTAAAGAAAGGATGCTCTTATCCCTATATTATGATTATGACAAAGATTTTAGAAAAAATGAGCCTACTCGGGCTATCTTTGCTTTTGATTTCGGCCTTCTCGATTTCAACCGCTCTACCACCTATGTTGGACTACTATAGTCCAACCTATTCTGCGGCTCAGGTGGAGCTTTTAGTATCTGTTCCTTCATTTTCCGTAGTAGCGATGCTCTTGCTTAATTCATTTATTGACAAATGGCTAAGTGATAGACAGCTAATTGTGACTGGATTGCTTTTACTTAGTAGTGCTGGGATTTTTCCTTTTTTTGTACAAGCCTATCCTCTTGTCTTACTGTCACGTATTGCTTTTGGGATGGGGATTGGCCTTATCAATGCTAAGGCGATTGCCATCATCAGCCAACGTTATCAAGGTAAAGAGCGGGTTCAGATGTTAGGTATTCGTGGCTCCATGGAGTTGATTGGTGGAGCTTCTTGTTCCCTTTTGGTTGGACAATTACTGAAAATTCATTGGACACTTGCTTTTCTTATCTACGTTTTTGGTTTTATCATCCTAGCTATGTACCTTCTCTTTGTACCACCGATGGAGCAGGTAGAGAAGGAAGAGGTACAAAAAAGTAAACAAGGTTTGAATAAAAAAGATTTTGCTATGATTTTAGGCATGGCCCTCTTGGCAGGTTTTGTGATTTGCATTAATTCATCGATTAGTTTGCGCGTGCCTCTTTTTCAAGTTGATGGTAAGACCATTGTAAGTGGTCAATCAGCTCTGGTCCTTAGTTTGGAGCAGGGCATTGGGATTGTAGCTGGACTTAGCTTTGCTTCATTACTAGCTCACATTAAGAACCGTCTCTTGCCGATGGCCCTGTTTTGCCTATCTATCTGTCTATTTGGAATAGCTCTGGCTAACAACTTGCTGATATTGATTTTGTCTTCTGTTGGTGTTGGTTTCTTTTACAGTATTATTTTGACCATTATCTTTCATCGTCTTTCTGAATGTATTGCTAGAAATTTGCTGAATAAGGCGACTGCTTATGTCCTCTTAGGATGCAACCTAGGCTCAGCCGTATCCCCTTATGTTTTGAAATTGCTGGCACTTGTCTCTTCAAGCTTTAGTTGGATTTTCCTAGCTTATGCTATAGTCAGTTTTTTACTTTTCTTAGGATTTCTTCTGAATTCAAGAGTGGTTAAAAAAGCCTAAGTTAGAAAGTCTCAAACAGTGAATCTTACGATTGACAAAGATTAGTAGATAAGCTAAAATAAAGAAGTCGGAAAGACAAACCAACTCTTTCTTGGTTTTAGGAGAGCCAATCCTAAGACTCGGATAGAGCAAAAAAAGGAGAAAAATATGGCAATCTCAAAAGAGAAAAAAAATGAACTCATTGCACAATACGCACGTCACGAAGGTGACACTGGTTCAGTAGAGGTTCAAGTTGCTGTCCTTACTTGGGAAATCAACCACCTTAATGACCACATCAAACAACACAAAAAAGACCACGCTACTTACCGTGGTTTGATGAAAAAAATCGGTCACCGTCGTAACTTGTTGGCATACCTTCGCCGCACAGACGTTAACCGTTACCGTGAGTTGATCAGCTCACTTGGACTTCGTCGTTAATTCAAGATACAATTGCTTAGGCCTTATATCTTGAATACACGAAATTGAAACTGCTCTATGATGGAGCAGTTTTTATTTTTGACTAGGATTTTGGCTCGAGTTCAAAATAGATCGCTGGATTCAGAGAGCTATTATTTTGTCTTTTATTCCGAGTATATAAGACGTCTTCGTTTAATTTTTTGTATTCATCTAAAAAGTGCTCTAATAAAACCTCCAGATTTAAGTTCTGTAGGTTTTTCTATGTTAAAATTTTTTTGATTAATGTTTGAAACTGAGGGAGTTGATGAATTGCAGTCCCGACAAGGAGACCTAACATATTTAAGACGATATCTCCTAAATCAAATATTCCCAGATGTCCGAAGTATTGGATGGATTCAACGGAGAAAAGGGCGATGAGACAGAGTAGGAGATTACTCATTCGGGAAGAAAAGAGGAGCCCTAGGGGGATGAACATTAATAGGTTCATGATGGGAACAAAGTGGCTGCCCAAGTATAGTTCCTGAGCGAAGGAAAGAGGATTAAGGGATAGCCCTTGGATGCCGATGTTTTTCAAGAAAAGTAGGTAGAAGAGGGAAAGAAAGTAAATGAAGTAAAGTAGGAGAAGTGTTTGTTTTTTTATTTTCCTAGTGAGAAGGAGTTTTAAAAAAGCGTAGACGAAGTACCCCAGTAAAATAATAATGACTAGGTTTAGGAAAACTTGGAAGTAGGGACCGTAATGGGCGATATAATGAACATATTGTTCCAGATGTCCTCTGTAAAACCAGTAAGACAAGCCAAGTGAGATGATTCTTAGTAGGATGTTACTCAATACTTTTTCCACTTTTCCCTTCCTTTTGCATATGATGAGTACACATTATATCAAAAAAATGTTTAAAGAAAGTTAAGAAACTGTAACGAAGATTTTATAGAATAGGCGGATAGGGCAAAATCAAAGGCTAAAAAGGGACTTTGAAACAGCAATTCTACTTTTGACTAATAATTTTTGTAAGCAGGCTATGAAACCTTATAAAATAATTAAATTTAAAAAATTAGAAGATAGCATCCTGTCTTAATACTGTTAAAATATTATGATATGGTAGTGATTTTTAATAAAAAAGGAGTTCGTCTTATGAATAAAAAGGTTTTGGCGACAGCTGGAATTGCAGCACTTGCAGTTTCTGCTTCAGTTGCTAAAGCTGATGAGGTAACGACAAATGGTCAAGTTTCAATAACAGCATCAGTATCATCGACAGCTACACAAGCTATCCCAACTCAATCACAAGTAGAAACGGCTAGGGAACAAGCAAATGCTGCAAGTCAAGCGGTATCGCATCAAGAGTCAGTAGTCGCTAATCACGAAGAGACTATCAATCAGGCTAAAGCAAACTTAGCGACTGCAGATGCTAACTTGCAAAAGGCACAAAAAGCAGCCTATGAAGCAAGTCTAGAAGACATTGCTGTAGCTCAAGGTCAAGTAACCAGAGCTGAAAATGCAGCTGAGAAAAAAGCCCAAGAAGAATTGGCAGTCGCTCAGGCAGCTTATAAGGAAAAAGCTACTGCTATTTCATCTAAAGAAGAGCAATTGACTGCAGATCAAAATGCTGCTAACCAAGCTAAAGCAGCCTATGAAACTGCTCAAACAGTAGCGAATGAAAAGGCAGTCGCTCTTGCTGCTGTTGAAGCAGCTAAGAAAAAAGCAGAAGCTTCAACAACTAATATTCGCCAAAAATTCACAGTATCATCAGAGTACATCAGTGCTCTTAAGATTTATGAGTCAAGAACATCAACTGCAGAAGAAAAATATCAAGCTGAACAAACCTTGAAGGATGTTAACAAACGTGATCGTGAAAACAATAAATACCAAGATAATGAAGCGGATAAAAACATTACAATCAGCGACTTGAACAAGCTTAGTGAAGCTCAAATTACAGATTTGTCATTGTATACTTCAAGCTTGATTAACCAAATCCGTTCAGCTTTTGGTACAACTGAAACGTCTGTATCAAAAGGTAGTGTTATTGCCACAGACCGTGTTACAGATGGCTATGTGGCAGATAACTGGGGTTGGGAATCTATCAGTAACCGTAGACACGATAGTGCTGCTCTTGCCTGTGCTGGTAAGTCATTTAATACTGTAAATATTGGTGAAAACCTTAATACTTGGCAAGGTTTGACAGGACCATTTACTCTTAACGAGATTAAGGAGTATATCTATGAAGCTATGCTTGACTTCATGTTTAATGGTCAGGAGTGGAACCACGCCCGTTCTATTGCTGGACTTGCATCTGATGGTGGCGAAACATACATTGGTACTGATCTCAGTGTAGTTGCTGGTGCCTTTAATGTCCACGTAAACAATATCAATGAAAATTCTATCTCTTTTGATAGTAGTTTTGACACAACTAAGATTGCTAACCCTTATGTAGGTAGCCAATCTCAACCATCTTTAAATGCAAATCTAGCAGCTGCAAAAGTAGCTTATGAAACTGCTAAGCAAGCTAACGATCAAGCTCAAAGTGACTTGGCTAACAAGAAAGTTGCTTCTGAATCAGCAACTCTGAAACTTAAAAATACTCAGTCAGAACTTACAGCTCTTAAAGCGACTGCAAGTAAGTTGGCAGCTGCTCAGACTAACCTTTCTGAAAAACAAGCAGCCTTGAAACAAGCTAACCAAGCTTTGGCTTTTGCTAAGAATCGTGTAGCCGCCCTTACAAATGCTTCAGCTAACCTAGCTAAGGCTAAAGCAGAACGTGCAATGGCCTTTGCTAAACTTACAGCAGCTAAAGGTGCTCTTTCAACTGAACGTGCGAAACTTGTTGAATTGTCAGCTAAGCGTGATAAATTAACGAGCGAATACACGACTGTTCAAACTGCCTTTGATAACTATATGAAAGCTAAGGCAGACAAAGAACGTCAAACACAATTGTCTAAAGAGTTTGCTAAAATCACATCTAAAGGTCTTACACCAGTGTCAATTTATGATGTAGATGGTAAAGTTGTTGCTCTCACAACACAAGAACAAGCAGCTCAAACTGTAGCGCAAGTTCCTGTAAATTATGGTCAAACAAAAGCTGAGAAACAAGCTCCTGTACAAGAAGCAGATAGCTTGCCAGAAACAGGTGAGTCAACTGCAGCAGGATTCAGTCTTGTAGGTCTCTTCATGATGGCTTTCCTTGGTTTCGTTGACAGACGTACACGTCGTAACTAAGCAAATAGAGACAAAAAAACGGCAGTTGCCGTTTTTTATAACAGAGAATCTAAAAAAGTTAAGGTCGAAACCTTAACTTTTTCGTTTTTAACCCAAGAAACGTTTGAGGAATTCCTTGGTACGTTCTTCTTTAGGATTTTCAAAGATTTGTTCTGGGCTACCTTGTTCAGCGATTACCCCTTTATCCATGAAGATGACACGGTCAGAAACATCACGTGCGAACTCCATTTCATGGGTAACAATAATCATGGTCAAACCAGTTTCAGATAGCTCCTGCATAGTCTTGAGTACTTCCCCTACCATTTCTGGGTCAAGGGCTGAAGTTGGCTCGTCAAAGAGGATGGCTTCTGGATCAACAGAGAGGGCACGAGCAATGGCAACACGTTGTTTTTGTCCCCCTGAAAGTTGTTTTGGTTTAGCTTTCCAGTATTGTTCCCCCATACCAACTTTCTCCAAGTTAGCTTTGGCGATGCTTTCAGCTTTTTTACGGTCACGTTTGAGAACAGTTGTTTGAGCTACGATAGCATTTTCCAAAACATTAAGGTTTTCAAAGAGGTTGAAGGATTGGAAAACCATACCGAGTCTTTCACGATAGGTAGTGAGGTCGTAACCTTTTTCAAGGACGTTGTCCCCATGATAGAGGATTTCACCACCTGAAGGTGACTCGAGTAGGTTAATAGAGCGAAGGAAGGTTGATTTTCCTGAACCTGAAGAACCAATAATTGAGATAACCTCACCCTTTTTGACGCTGAGGGAGATATCTTTGAGGACTTCATTTTTTCCGTAT
This sequence comes from Streptococcus sp. 1004_SSPC, assembly GCF_001069025.1. Classification (NCBI taxonomy): domain Bacteria; kingdom Bacillati; phylum Bacillota; class Bacilli; order Lactobacillales; family Streptococcaceae; genus Streptococcus; species Streptococcus sp. 1004_SSPC. The sequence continues at coordinate 10,079 of NZ_JWGQ01000018.1, forward strand.
GATTTTTTGAGGTTTTTAATTTCTAAAATCGTCTCAGTCATTAGTGAATCCCTCCTTGTGTGTAAGTATCTTGATCCAAACGGCGTTCTACATAACGCAAGATGCGTGTCACTGTGAAGGTAAGAACAAAGTAGATTGCTGCGATAACAAAGAATGTTTGGAAGTATTGATAAGTTTGGCTTGCAACAGTGTTACCTGCGAAGTAAAGTTCCACAACAGAGATAACGTTCAAAACAGAGGTATCCTTGATATTGATAACGAACTCATTACCAGTAGCTGGCAAGATGTTACGGATAACCTGTGGAAGAACAATCTTACGCATGGTTTGACCGTGGGTAAATCCAAGAGCAGTAGCAGCTTCAAATTGTCCTTTATCTACAGCGAAGATACCACCACGAACGATTTCACTCATGTAGGCTCCAGTGTTGATAGAAACGATGAAGACAGCTGCTAGGGTACGGTCAATATTGATACCAAAGGCCTGGGCAGTACCGTAGTAGATAACCATAGATTGTACAATCATTGGCGTACCACGGAAAACTTCGATATAGACATTAAGCACCCAACCGAAGAGTTTTTGGAGCAAGGCTACAAATTTATTAGCAGCCTTAGGAGCTGTGCGGTAAACACCAATCATAAGACCGATGAAAGTACCCACAACTGTACCGATAATTGAGATAAGAAGGGTAATTCCTGTACCACGTAGGAATTGTGGCCAGTTCTTAGCGATGATAGTGCTCATCTGACTAAAGAAGTTTCCTTTTTTAGCCTCATCAGTCTTATCTGCAGGTTGGATGTCAATGATGTGATCCATCAGTTTGACACGTTCCTCTTGGCTGATTCCAGCAAGGACCTTATTGACTTGTTCCATTTGCTGACTGTCTCCTTTGCGAAGACCGACGGCCAAGGAGACGTCATCGTCTGAAACCTGGAAACCACCATCTTTAAGCGTAATCATCTTATATTTTGAGCTGGCTTCTTCGGCAGTTTTTGCTTCAGGACGCTCTGAAACATAACCATCGATGATACCAGATGCAAGGGCTTGGCGCATAGCACCGAAGTCTCCCATAGCGGTTTGTTTGCTAACACCTGGGATTTGGTCAATCAAATTATAGAGATAAACCCCTTGTTGAGCTGTGATTTTAGCATCCTTGAAGTCTTTGAGAGTCTTAGCGTTGGCATAATCACCATCTGAGCTGACAACCATGACAGGTTCGCTTCGGTAGTAGCTATCTGAAAAGTCAATTTCTTGACGACGTTCAGCTGTTGGGCTCATACCTGCGATAATCATATTGATCTTGCCGGAAGTGAGGGCAGGAATCAAACCTGTCCAAGCTGTTTTAACCACCAAGGGTTTCTTACCTTGGGCTTCAGCGATTTTTTTAGCGATTTGCACGTCGTAACCGTTGGCATACTGTTTAGTACCTTCGATTGGAACAGCTCCGTTTGAGTCATCGTCCTGCGTCCAGTTGAAAGGTGCATAGGCAGCCTCCATACCGACACGGAGATACTCGTCTGCTTGAGCGCTTGACACCCCACCAAAAACGAGGAGGAGCGCTGCAAAGCAGGCTACAATAATTTTTTTCATTGAAACAATGTCTCCTATAAAAATGTCATTCCTTACTATTTTACAGGAAATTGAGACTGATGACAATAAGTTGATGCTAGAAAAAAACTGTATATCAGTATTGTCTTCAAATACAAGTTGTAATTTGATATAATGGGAAGGACAATTTGGAGCCCTGATCATTTTTGGTGTGATGGGGCTAGCATTTAAAAACGGAGATAATTATGCAAACGGCACAGTATATTATTGAATTACTAAAGGCAGTCTTTCTTGGGATTGTCGAAGGGATCACTGAGTGGTTACCCATTTCATCAACAGGTCATTTGATCTTGGTTAATGAATTCTTGAACTTAAGACAAAGTAAAGATTTCATTGATATGTTTAATATCGTTATCCAACTTGGTGCTATTCTAGCAGTTATGGTCATTTACTTTAAACGTTTGAATCCCTTCCAACCTGGTAAAACAGCACGTGAAGTGCAGTTGACTTGGCAACTTTGGCTTAAGGTGGTCATTGCCTGTATTCCTTCAGCCTTCTTTGGTCTTCTTTTAGATGATTGGATGGAGGCCCACCTCAGTAATTTCTTTGTAGTAGCTATCATGTTGGTGGTCTACGGGATTGCCTTTATTTGGATTGAGGACCGCAATCGACGTGTAGAGCCTAAGGTAACGGATTTGGCACGTATGTCTTACAAGACAGCTTTCTATATTGGTCTTTTCCAAGTCTTGAGTATCATTCCAGGGACTAGTCGTTCAGGTGCTACTATTCTTGGGGGAATCATCGTTGGTACTAGTCGTAGCGTAGCAGCTGACTTTACATTCTTCCTCGGTATTCCAACCATGTTTGGTTATAGTGGGCTTAAGGCAGTTAAGTATTTTATTGATGGGAACACCTTGACTGGTGGCCAAGCGGCCATTCTATTGGTAGCTAGTGTGACCGCCTTTCTTGTCAGCCTATTTGTGATTCGCTTCTTGATGAACTATATTAAGAAACACGATTTCACTGTTTTTGGAAAATACCGTATCGTACTCGGTATCATTGTGCTTTTCTATGGAGCTGTCAAACTTATTTTTGGATAAATCATTGAAGAGTCTGGGACAAAAGTCCTAGCCTCTCAATCGTCTTTGGATTGTAGAGCCCTACTCAACTGTGCGGAGGTGCGACGACGAAATCGAATTCTAACGAATTACCGATTTCTGTCCCACTCTCTATCCCAGCCCCTTCACTGCATCAGCTTCTTAATGACTATATTGTAGCCAGAAATAATACTGGCTTGATGCACAGCCCAGTCTGGTTTTTTCGATTTCTTCTTTGGAAATCTTCTGCGCCATTGGTGTCTTTTGTTTATGGTTGAAGA
>NZ_JWGQ01000019.1:0-29374 GCF_001069025.1 Streptococcus sp. 1004_SSPC
AGATACATTGATTGCCTCTTCTGAAAAGGCTCGTACGGTACTTGGCTGGAAACCACAATTTGATAACATCGAAAAAATCATCGCAAGTGCTTGGGCATGGCATTCTAGCCATCCAAAAGGGTACGATGATCGAGGATAATTAAAATAATAAACAAAGGGTCAAAGAGTATATATAATTGTTGTACTCTTTGTTTTTTGAGGAAATAATATGAAAATAAGCTGCGAAATTATTGGAAAAGTTGATTCAGGCGATGTCAGTAAAATTTCAATGGAAAATAATAATGGTGTTGTCATTTCCACACTCACAACAGGTGCTACACTTCAGGAGTTTTTGGTTCCAACGGAAACTGGTGCTCTTAAAAATATAGTACTTGGTTTCAGTGATTACGAGGATTACTATAAGAATAATTTATGTGCCTGCCAGTCCATTGGTAGGGTTGCTGGAAGAATTGGGAAAGCTTCGTATACTCATAATATGGTTCTTTATAGCCTTCCTAAGAATGAGGGAGAAAACTGCTTACATGGCGGTCCAAAAGGAATGCAGGTTCAAAATTGGAACTATGTCACAAACCTGAATGATGAATATGTTGAGACAAAATTTATTAGAAGACTTTATTCAAGTGTAGATGGCTTTCCTGGTGATGTGACAGTCTCTATTAGTTATAGACTTAACAATAATGACCGCTTAACAATACTCTTTGAAGCCTTCGATGTTACAGAGTCAACAGTCTTTAATCCGACGAACCATGTTTACTTTAATCTTAGCGACAAACAGGATTTATCAAGTCATGAGTTACAAATCTATTCAGACTATCGTTTAGAGTTGGATTCTGAGTTAATTCCAACAGGACAAAAAATTAATGTAGATGGAACGAATTATGATTTTAGAAAGACAACTGACTTGCTACCTCGAATTGAAGCAAATAATGGTTTTGATGATGCCTTTGTAGTTGGAGGGGAAACTTGTGATCATGTGAAAGAAGTAGCTATTTTGCATGACAAAGAAAGCGGAGATGGTATTGAAATCTTCTCAAACAGAAATGGTTTAGTCATTTTTACGATGGATGATATCGAAGATAATATTTACTTTGCAAGAGATAAAGGCAAAATGGCAAAAGGGCGTGAAGCTATTGCTATGGAAGCTCAAACCCTTCCAGATGCCATTAATCACAAAGGTTTTGGAGATATTATCTTAGATAAAGGTCATAGTGTAAACTATGAAATTGGCTTCCAATACTTTAATTCATCAAAATAATCATGTATTAGTAAAAGTTTAGTAAAAAACACTAAAATTATTGACTGCATAAACTAATTACCATATAATGTAAACGTATTCAAACGATAGGAGGTTTTCGAAATGGGAAAATCTAAAGGTCAGATGAAGTCTCGTCTATCCTACACAGCTGGTGCTTTTGGTAACGACGTCTTCTATGCAACGTTGTCAACATACTTTATCATGTTTGTGACAACTCACTTGTTTAACACAGGTGATCCAAAGCAAAATAGTCACTACGTACTATTAATCACTAACATTATCGCTATTTTGCGTATCTTGGAAGTATTTATCGATCCATTGATCGGTAATATGATTGATAACACTCATACTAAGTATGGTAAATTCAAACCATGGGTAGTTGGTGGTGGTATCATCAGTTCTATCGCTTTGTTGCTTCTCTTCACCGATTTAGGTGGTTTGAATAAAACAAATCCTTTCTTGTACCTTGTACTTTTTGGAATTATCTACCTTGTAATGGATGTCTTCTACTCGATTAAAGATATCGGTTTCTGGTCAATGATCCCTGCTTTGTCTCTTGATAGTCACGAACGTGAAAAAATGGCAACTTTTGCCCGTATTGGTTCTACGATTGGTGCCAATATTGTCGGTGTTGCCATCATGCCAATCGTTTTGTTTTTCTCTATGACGAACAGTAGTGGCTCTGGAGATAAATCTGGATGGTTCTGGTTTGCATTTATCGTTGCTCTCATTGGTGTGATTACATCAATTGCTGTTGGTGTTGGTACACGTGAAGTTGAGTCAAAACTTCGTGATAACAAAGAAAAAACTAGCCTTAAACAAGTCTTTAAAGTTCTTGGTAAAAACGACCAATTGATGTGGTTGTCTCTCGGATATTGGTTCTATGGTCTTGGTATTAATACACTTAATGCTCTTCAACTTTATTATTTCACATTTATCCTTGGTGATTCAGGGAAATACTCAATCCTTTACGGATTGAATACAGTTGTTGGTTTGGTTTCAGTTTCACTCTTCCCTAGCCTAGCTGGTAAATTTAACCGTAAACGTTTGTTCTATGGATGTATTGCAGTAATGCTCGGTGGTATCGGAATCTTTAGTATTGCAGGAACATCACTTCCAATGATCTTGACTGCAGCTGAACTCTTCTTCATTCCACAACCTCTTGTGTTCCTTGTTATCCTCATGATTATCTCTGACTCAGTAGAATATGGTCAATGGAAATTGGGACACCGTGATGAATCACTTACTTTGTCAGTTCGTCCACTTGTTGATAAACTTGGTGGTGCGATGTCAAACTGGCTTGTTTCTACAATTGCCGTAGCTGCCGGTATGACAACAGGTGCCTCAGCATCAACAATTACAACTCATCAACAGTCAATTTTTAAACTTAGCATGTTTGGTTTCCCAGCTGCAGCTATGCTCATCGGAGCTTTCATCATTGCTCGTAAAATCACTTTGACTGAAGCACGTCACGCTGAAATTGTTGAAGAATTGGAACATCGCTTTAGTGCAGCAACTTCTGAAAACGAAGTTAGTACTAATATCGTGTCTCTTGTAAATCCTACAACTGGTAAACTAGTTGATCTTTCAAGCGTTAGTGATAAACACTTTGCTTCAGGTAGCCTAGGTAAAGGATTTGCAATCAAACCTTCAGATGGTAAGGTTTTTGCCCCAATTAGTGGTACAGTTCGTCAGATTCTACCTACTCGTCATGCGATTGGTATTGAAAGTGATGATGGTGTTGTTGTTCTCGTACACATTGGTATTGGAACAGTTAAACTTAAAGGTGAAGGATTCATTAGTTATGTTGAACAAGGTGATCGTGTTGAAGTTGGACAAAAACTTCTTGAGTTTTGGTCACCAATTATTGAACAAAATGGACTTGATGATACAGTACTTGTTACAGTAACTAATTCTGAAAAATTCAGTGCTTTCCACCTTGAACAAACAGTTGGAGAAGAGGTTAAAGCCTTGTCTGAAGTTGTTACTTTTAAAAAAGGAGAGTAAGAATGAAAACAACTGAAAAAATTCAAACCTATTTGAATGATCCAACAATTGTTAATGTCAATACAGTTAGTGCTCACTCAGATCACAAGTATTTTGAATCACTTGCAGAATTTTCTGAAGGTGAGATGAAGTTAAGACAATCTCTTAATGGAAAATGGAAAATTCATTATGCTCAAAATACAAATCAAGTTTTAAAAGACTTTTATAAAACCGAATTTGATGAGTCAGATTTGGACTTCATTAATGTACCAGGTCACCTGGAGCTTCAAGGGTTTGGTTCTCCACAATATGTAAACACACAATATCCTTGGGATGGTAAAGAATTCCTTCGTCCACCTCAAGTTCCTCAAGAATCAAACGCAGTTGCATCATATGTCAAACATTTTACGTTGAATGAGGCTTTAAAAGATAAAAAAGTATTTATCTCATTCCAAGGTGTTGCCACTTCCATCTTTGTATGGGTCAATGGTAACTTCGTAGGATACAGTGAAGACTCATTTACACCTAGTGAATTTGAAATTAGTGATTACCTTGTGGAAGGTGATAACAAGTTGGCAGTAGCTGTTTATCGTTACTCTACAGCAAGCTGGTTGGAAGACCAAGACTTCTGGAGACTGTACGGTATTTTCAGAGATGTCTACTTGTATGCTATTCCAAGAGTCCACGTTCAGGATCTCTTTGTTAAGGCAGATTATGACTACCAAACAAAAATAGGTCAATTGGACATTGATTTGAAGACTGTTGGTGATTATGAAGATAAGAAGATTAAATATGTTCTTTCGCATCATGAAGGTATCGTTACAGAAGGTGATGAATCTGTTAATGGTGACGGTGAACTATCTGTAAGTCTTGAAGATTTGCAAATCAAACCTTGGAGTGCTGACAGTCCTAAACTTTACAATTTGACCCTTCATGTTCTGGATGATGAGCAAGTTGTTGAAGTCGTTCCAGTTAAAGTTGGATTTAGACACTTTGAAATTAAAGATAAACTCATGCTTTTGAATGGTAAGAGAATTGTCTTTAAAGGGGTGAACAGACACGAATTTAACGCTAGAACAGGACGTTGTATCACTGAAGAAGATATGCTTTGGGATATCAAAGTGATGAAACAACATAACATCAATGCTGTTCGTACGTCTCACTATCCTAACCAAACACGTTGGTATGAATTGTGTGATGAATATGGACTTTATGTTATCGATGAAGCCAACCTTGAAACACACGGTACATGGCAAAAACTTGGTCTAAGTGACCCTTCATGGAATATCCCAGCTAGTGAACCAGAATGGTTGCCTGCTTGTTTGGATCGGGCAGATAACATGTTCCAGCGTGATAAGAACCATGCTAGTGTTATCATTTGGTCTTGTGGTAATGAATCATATGCCGGTAAAGACATTGCTGATATGGCTGATTACTTCCGTAGTGTTGACAATACTCGTCCAGTTCACTATGAAGGTGTTACATGGTGTCGTGAATTTGATTACATTACAGACATCGAAAGTCGAATGTATGCGAAACCAGCTGATATTGAAGAATATCTCACTAACAATCCTCAAAAACCTTATATTTCATGTGAATACATGCATACAATGGGTAACTCTGGTGGTGGATTGAAACTCTACACTGACTTAGAGAAATATCCAGAATACCAAGGTGGATTTATTTGGGACTTCATTGACCAAGCTATTTACAAACCACTTCCAAATGGTAGCGAATTCTTATCATATGGTGGTGATTGGCATGATAGACCTTCTGACTACGAATTTTGTGGAAATGGTATTGTTTTCGCAGATCGTACCCTAACTCCAAAACTTCAAACAGTTAAACATCTTTACTCTAATATTAAGATTACTGTTGATGAAAAATCAGTAACTATCAAGAATGATAATGTCTTTGAAGATCTTTCTGCATATACTTTCCTAGCTAGAGTTTACGAAGATGGTAGAAAAGTTAGTGAAAGTGAATATCACTTTGATGTTAAACCAGGTGAAGAAGCAACATTCCCAGTTGAATTCGCAGTTGGATCTTCAAATGCTGAACGAATTTACGAAGTTGCTTGTATTCAGAAGGAAGCAACTGAATGGGCTCCAAAGGGTTATGAAATTGTTCGTGGTCAATATGTTGCTGAAAAGATTAGCACTGAAACACCAGTTAAATCCCCTTTGAATGTTGTTGAAGGCGACTTCAACATCGGAATTCAAGGACAAAACTTCTCAATCTTGCTTTCACGTGCACAAAATACTCTAGTATCTGCTAAGTATAATGGTGTTGAATTCATTGAGAAAGGTCCTAAACTTAACTTTACTCGTGCTTACACTGACAACGATCGTGGTGCTGGATATCCATTCGAAATGGCAGGCTGGAAGGTTGCTGGAAACTATAGTAAAGTTACAGATACTCAAATTCAAATCGAAGACGACTCTGTTAAAGTGACTTATGTTCATGATTTGCCAGGCTTGTCTGATGTCGAAGTTAAGGTAACTTATCAAGTTGATTACAAGGGTAGAATCTTTGTTACTGCAAACTATGATGGTAAAGCAGGTTTGCCAAACTTCCCTGAATTTGGTCTAGAATTTGCTATCGGCTCACAATTTACAAACCTTAGCTACTATGGATACGGTGCAGAAGAAAGCTACCTTGATAAACTTTCTGGTGCCTATCTTGGTCGATATGAAACTTCTGTTGAAAAGACATTTGCTCCATATCTAATGCCACAAGAATCTGGTAATCACTATGGTACTCGTGAATTTACAGTTTCTGATGATAACCATAATGGTCTTAAATTCACTGCACTTAATAAAGCATTCGAATTCAGTGCTTTGCGCAACAGTACTGAACAAATTGAAAATGCTCGTCATCAATATGAATTGCAACAATCTGACGCTACTTGGATTAAAGTTCTTGCAGCTCAGATGGGTGTCGGTGGTGACGACTCATGGGGTGCTCCAGTTCATGACGAATTCTTGCTTAGCTCAGCAGATAGCTATCAATTAAGCTTCATGATTGAACCACTAAATTAGGTAGTTGTTAGGAATCTAGTTGTACATTATTTGATAAATATAAAAGAGAAGCTTTGGAGACTTCTCTTTTCATGTTTTAAAGGGGATTAAATCATTAGTGTGTTAGTATCTTCCAAAAATCTACAAGCGGTACTGATTAGCACTCCAACACATTATAAATATATTTCAAGTGATTTAAGATAGGAATTAGCTATTACCGGTGTTTCTCTAAAAGAAATAAAAATCATACCATTCGTTCAGATGGAATCATGCATGTGACTTATAAAAAATCTCAAGTAGGAAAATAGTAAATACTACATGCCTAGTTCCAAGTCAGCTAACAAGCTACGGATAAAAAGGCCTAGAATAAAGTAAAGTCAGGAGCCCTTAGGGTTCGGATTGTTTTTAGGTTTTCATAGTGAAAAATTTAAAAAGGATCGGTACTGACAATAACGAAAAGTGAGTAAATATTATTGCCTAAAATACAAGATGTGCACTAGTACCAACCTATATGATAATGCTTAGAATCTATAAAAGTTAATTAAAAGAATAGATAATATTGATTTTCTTGGTTAGAGGTATTTAAATTACTTAACCAATTGATGCAGGGTAGTCTAGACTATATTGATTACTACAACAAACGCATTAAGGTAAAACTAAAAGGGCTCAATCCTGTGCAATACAGAACTAAATCCTTTGCTTACATAAATTGTCTAACTTTTTGGTCTTTACAGCTAAAAAACGGGAAAACTATCAAAGCTTGTGAAACTTTTAAGCAGTATTTAGCTTGATAAGGTACAATAGAGTAAGACAAAATGAATGAGGAGGCTGTCATGAAGTTTTTACATACGTCAGATTGGCATGTAGGACGAACCCTCAATGGCTGGTCTTTGTTGGAGGAGCAGGAGTGGGCTTTTCAACAAATTGTGGATTTGGCTATTAGCGAAAAAGTGGATGGGGTTATCATTGCTGGGGACCTCTATGACCGTGCGGTGCCCCCTGTGGATGCGATTAAGCTTTTTAATAAGACCTTGGCCCGCTTGGTACTGGAGGAGCAGATTCCTGTCTATGCGATCAGTGGTAATCACGATGGGGCTGAACGTTTACATTTTGGGCGTGACTTCTTTCAACATCAGGGCCTTCATTTAAGTACACGTTTGGAGGAGGCTTTTGAGCCTATTGAGTTGGAGAATTGCCAGATTTTCCTGCTGCCTTTTATCGATCCTATTGATGCTCGTATTTACTATAAGGATGATGAGGGAAAGAAAATTCAGGGGATTGGTGATGCCTTGACCTACATTCTTGAGGATATGGAAAAAGCTTTTGATCCTGACAAAGCTCATGTCTTGGTGACGCATTTTGCAGTTTCTAAGAAGGATGATAGCGATGGTCAAGGTCTTCGAGAATTGATGTTGTCTGAAACTAGCAATACGGTAGGTGGTCTTTCTAATGTGACCAGTGACCTTTTCAAGGTTTTCGATTATGTGGCCTTGGGGCATATCCATACGCGCTTTGCCAGTCCGACTCAGCGCGTGCAATATTCAGGCAGTCCGGTCGCCTTTAACATCAAAGAAGCCAAGCGAAAGGAAGAGAAGGGTGTTTATATTGTTGAATTGGATGCGTCTGGTAACTTGTCCCAGACCTTCCATTCCCTAGAGGTCAGACGACCAATCGTGACCCTTCAGGAACCTTTTGAAACCTTGATGTCACCTGAATTTTATAAGGAGCAGCCTTGTCAAAAGGCTTGGTTTGCCTTTGATATTCAACTGTCCAGCCGTAAGGAATTGGAGGGCATCAATGTGCGTGCCCGTTTGGAAGAAATTTATGGGATAGACATTGTAGAAATTACTTTCAGCCGTCTTGGTGATGTTAGGGAAGAAAACCTGACTGTTGATCAGCACTTAAAATATTTGGAAATGCAGTCGCCTCAGGAAATTGTCTCTGATTTTTACCAGACAGTGACTGGGGGCGACGTCTTGTCTGAGAGACAGACTGCCCTTGTGGAAAGTATTTTTGAGGAGATTGGAAGGAGTGGACAATGAGACCAGTCCAGTTAGAATTGACCAATTTTGGACCTTATCGTAAGGAAGTCATCAATTTCACCCAGTTTGACCATGCTCCCCTCTTTTTGATTGGAGGGGACACAGGGGCTGGTAAGAGTACACTCTTTGATGCCATGACTGTTGCCTTGTTTGCTACGACCAGTGGTGATCGTAATGTCGAGGAGATGCGGTCAACCTTCGCTGGTCCAGAAGATGATTTGACCAAGGTGACTTTCTATTTTCAACAAGGCAACCACCTTTATCGTATTGAGCGAGTTCTCCAGCAAGAGAGGGCCAAGCGGGACGGTGGTACGACCATTCAAAAAGCGACGGCTTCTCTAGTCATTGTGGATAAGATTGGTGGTCAGGAAATTGAAAAGCTTGGGGATAAGATCAAGGAAGTGAGTGACCAGATTGAGCAGATTTTGGGGCTCAATGCTGAGCAGTTCAAACAGATTATTCTCCTTCCACAAAATGATTTCAGCCGTTTCTTGAAAGAAGATTCTAAGACCAAGACTCAAATTTTAAAGAAAATCTTTGGAACGGGTATTTTTGACCATTTTCAAAAGAGCTTGGAAGAGCGTTTTCGTCAGAGTAATAAGGATATGGAAAAGCGTCAGGCTCAGCTAGATGGTCATTTTGCCAGTCAGGTGTGGTCTGAGGAAGAATTAGCAGTCTTGGAGCAAACACCAGCCTCTGAAAAATTGACACGTCTTGAAGAGTTTTTGATTCAGCGTCAAGAAAATGTTACGAAGCAAAAAATCATCTTGAAGGATGCCCATGAGGATTTGGCAAAACTGCAGAAGAGCTTGCAAACTGCCCAAGATTTGGCAAAGATTTTCCAAGAAGTGGAGCAAGCCAAGGAGCGTTACCGTCTGGAAATTGAGGAGGGAGCTCAGGGACAGGCAGAGGCAAAAGTGCATCTGGAGGAATTACAGTTTGCTCAAGGATTACAAGAAACCATTAGTAGCTTGAAGCAATATCAGAAACAGTTGATACAATTAGAGCAGGATCTTGAAATTGCTCAAGAAGTATTAAGTGAAAGGCGTCAGGCGTTTGAGGACGTTAAGGCTCAAAAAGAGGAACTCGCAGTTCAATCTGAGGATTTTCTTCAAAAAGAAGAGAAACTGGGAGCGTGGAAAGAGGATATTATCTATGCTCAGAGTCTTGCCCAAGAGCATGAGAAAATCAAAGGTTCAACTACTAACTACAAGCAGTTGGAAGAAACCTATCAGCAGGCTAGGAAAGAGATTGAGATTCTTAACAAGTCCTTGTCAGACTTGGAGGTTAATCGTCTTAGTTTAGATAGCTTACATGAGGCCGAAAAACTCCTCCAGTCTGTGGGCTACAGCGTGGAGAATCAACTGGCTCAAGACCTAAATGAAATAGAGAGTCTGAATGAGGATTTGATAAAGACCGAAAAACGTCGTCAAACGCTATCTTTTGATATTGACCAAGCTCAAGAAAGCCTCAAAGAATTGGAGGAGAAGCTAAGAACGACTTTGGCTTCACGCCGTCAACTCATGATTGCCCAACTGCAAGCAGAGTTAGAAGAAGGACAGCCTTGTATGGTTTGTGGTGCCCTGGAACACCCTAATGTTGGTGGAGCACAAGCTGATGAAGTGGCTTTGAAAAATCTCATGGATCAGGTGGAGAAGCTTCAAGTTCAAAAGGAAAAGCAAGTCGCTACTGTGTCAAATCGTCAGGCTACCTTGAGCGAAGTTGAATCTAAACGTCAAGATTTGCTTGATCAAGTGACTAAAGTCAAGGTAACTCTTGAAAAGCACTATCAAGAATTAGAAGAGCAAGTTAAGGGACGGTTTGAGTTTGATTTTTCAGAGCACTATGAAGCTGACCGTGGGCAAGCCCTACTCCTGAAGGTTAAGAAGTATTATCAAAAGTTACAAAAACGCTTTGATAAGGAAGAGGACGATTGTGTCCGATATCAGGATGAGATAGGTAAAGCTCAGGAAAAATTGACAAAATCGGCTAAAACCTATCAAGAGGCTAAGGCAGTGCTGGAACAATCTAAGGAACGCCTAAGGGATTTACAAGAAGCTCATCCGGAGCTTGAGTCTGTTGAGGTTTATCAAAATCGTATTGCACATGCTAAGCAGGAATTGGCTCTTTATGAGAAGCAGGTCAAGGAGAATGGTGAGGTCTATAACCAACTTCATGCCGATATTAGAGAAATCAAAGGGCAGCTTGAGAGTATAACTAAGTCTAAAGAGAAGTTAGAACAAGACGTTAAGCGGTTATCTGCTGAATTAGAGCAAAGTATCAAGGCTGAAGGGGCCCTCACCAATGACTTAGAGCAGGTCGAACTCTGGCTTCTTGAAGTAAATAATCAAGCTATTCCTATGCTTCAAGCCAAATTAACGACTTATGCAACTCTCAAACAAGAGTTACAGGCGCAGATTTGTAAGGGACAAGAGCTTCTCCAAAATAAAGAACAACCCGATCTAGATAGTCTAGCGCAAGAAGTACAGGCTTGTCAGGAAAACTATGACAAGCAGCTCGCTCAGGTTTCTGTCATGAAGAAGGGCCTTAAGGATGCAACGGCTACTTACCAAGCGGCTAAAACCCTTCAAGATAGCAACCTAGATGCCTTCAAGGTCCACCAAGAGCTCAGTGATTTGGTCAAGGTGGTTAAGGGAGAAAATACGGCTCTGACTGGTCGTCTTAATCTGGAAGTCTATGTTATCCGTCAGTATTTCCAACAAATCTTGGATTATGCCAATGCCAACTACATCGGTCTCTTAACGGATAATCGCTATTCCTTTGTCTTGAGCGAGGAAGGACGTAGGGCGCGTGATCACTTTGGTTTAGATATCAACGTCTATGATCAGTTGACAGGTAGCGAGCGTTCCGTCAAATCCTTGTCAGGTGGTGAAACCTTTATCGCCGCACTGGCTATTGCCCTATCTCTCTCAGAAGTGGTGCAAAATACCAGCAAGGGGGCTGTTATTGAAGCTCTCTTCATCGATGAAGGATTTGGATCACTGGATAAGGAAGCCTTGACCAAGGCCATCGCTGTTCTGGAACAAATCGGTGAAAACCGCATGGTCGGTGTCATCAGTCACGTGGACGACATGAAAGAAGGCATCGCCCAACAACTAGCCATCATCAAGTCGCATGATGGCAGTAGCCGTATTAAGATTGTGGATAAAGGGTGAGATGAGTTAAGGTGTTAAGAATTCTCGTCAAAACATTTTAATCGTTCTAAGAAATAGTTTCTCATCGGAGTTATCTCTTCTTCTATCTACATATCTCAATTTTCCTAACTATCAGTTTTTTTCTGAAAATAAAAGGAAATTAGTTTGTCCTCTTATTGAAAATGTTAATTTATTAGAAAATTAAGTGATGCTATGTTATAATTTAGTATAGTTGTGTCTCTATAAAATCAAGGAAAAAGTGTATAGAATGTGTTTACAGTCTTGATATCTTATGAAAGTTTGAGACAGGAAAATGCACTAGCTAGAAAAAAATAAGAAAAAAATGACAGAAAAAATTTCCGTAATTATTCCCGTTTACAATGTAGAAAATCAACTCCAGACCTGTCTAGACAGTGTCTTGGGTCAGACCTATCAAAATATTGAAATCATCCTTATCAATTATGGCTCAATAGACAATAGTGATGACATTTGCCGTAGTTATGCCGCTAGGGATTCTCGTATCCTCTATTTTAAAAAGAATAATGGAGGGCTTTCAGATGCTCGCCATATTGGTATTCGTCAGGCTAAGGGAGCTTACGTAACCTATGTGGACGCTGAGGATTGGGTAGAGTCAACCTATCTAGAGGAGCTTTATAAGGCACTTCAAGTTCACAAGGCAGATATCGCAGTAGCTAATTACAGTGTTTATAAGGAATCGGAAGATCTCTTTTATGTTTATATCAAGGATGAAGATTATTACGAACAGGTCTATTCACCCGCTCAGATTATTGATGGACTCTTTGAAGAAAGCAATAACATCAATATTGCTCTGATCTCAGCCACTGGAAAACTCTACAAACGTTCCTTGTTTAATGACTTACTTTTCCCAAAAGAGCATGCAGGAGAAGATGGCTTTTTCAACCTTAAGGCCTATCTCATGAGTGACCGTACGGTTTATCTCAATAAGGGACTTTATGTTTACCGTGAGAGTCCAGAGATGCCACCGGCGACTTGGATGCAAGATTGGATGATGACTTTGGTTTATGCCATGGAGGAACGCTTGGCTATTGTTGCTAGCCATGGTTTCCCTCTGGAAAAATACATGGTTACCTATCGTCAGATGCTAGAGGCCTGCTTGAAAAATGTGGAAGAACAAGGTCTCACAGATTCTGAAGCCTATCGCTCAATTCAGGAAAAATTCCAAGTTTTGAGCTTGGCTCCTCAACGTTATGAGACTAAAAAGCATGCTATTGTCCTAGCAGCTAACTATGCCTATGTTGACCAAGTGCTTACAACCATAAAATCTATCGTTTTCCATCATCGCAACATTCGTTTTTACTTGATTAACGATGATTTCTCTCAAGAGTGGTTTAGGGGGCTCAACCGTCATCTAGCTGCTTTTGGCAGTGAAGTGATCAACTGTCGTGTAGATAGTAGTCACATCAAGCAATACAAGACCAATGGTAACTATGCTAGCTATCTACGCTATTTTGTGACGGACTTTGTATCTGAGGAGAGAGCTCTTTATTTGGATAGTGATATGGTGGTTACTGGTTCTCTAGAAGATCTCTTTACCCTTGATTTGCAAGGCCGTCCTTTGGCTGCTGTACGTGACTATGCCATTCAAGTTCAGAATCGTCAGAAGATGTTTGATGCTAGCTTCATGGTGATTGATATGGCTTATTGGAAGCAGTTCAATATGAGATGTCACCTTATTGACATGACTAGCGAATGGCATGATAAGGTACCATTTGCGGAGCAGTCAATTCTTAATATGGTTTTTCGTAACAACTGGTTGGCTTTGTCTTTTGACAACAACTATGCTGTGACCAAGTCCAGTCTAGCTGGTTACCATTTGCCAAATGGTCAAGACTATCCTAAGGTTCTACACTATGATTCACACCGTAAGCCCTGGTTACCTTTGGCTTGCCAAGCTTATCGGGAGGTCTGGTGGTTTTATGCCCAAATGGATTGGTCTGAAGTAGCTGGAAATGCTTCCTTATTGCCACTTTCAGAGGACATGGTTTATCCTAAGGGTCGTCCATTTACATGTTTAGTTTACACCAACATTTCAGAAATCCCTCATTTGACGGATCTAATCTCGGCTCTTCCTAAGGTACAATTTAAAATTGCCTCACGCCAGCATGTGTCAGACAAATTGGCCCAATTGATTACCTATCCAAATGTGACGGTTTACTCAGACATTGCAGGTTTAAATGGGCTAGATTTGGAATTGGTGCGTACTAGTGACCTGCTTTTGGATATCAATCCAGGCAGAAAAGTAGTGGAAATTCTTGATGCCTTTAGGTTTGAAAATAAACCAATTTTAGGATTTGAGGACCTCAAGTCGACCAAGCATAACCAACAGACCTACTCAAGAGATCGTTGGAAAGAGATGGCTGAGACCATCCGCCAGATGCGTAAGAAGAGCCTATAATCCTTTATTTGGATAAGTGGTCTGAAATTTAGTTTATGTCTCATTTCTAACGAAAAATATTAGTCTGTCTATAGGGCAGGAAGTAGGAGTAACAGTGAAAAAAATTGGTCAATCGATAATCACCAAACGTGTGTTATGGACCGTCTTTTTCCTCTTTATTTATTGTTTAGGAAATCGCTTGGTTCTACCGTTTGTGGATTTGAAAAATGCAACTATCTTTGGGGGAGCCATGGGTTCCTTGGGTTTTTCTAGTGCCATGATGGGTGGAAACCTCAGCTCTGTGTCTCTTTTTTCAGTAGGCTTGTCACCCTGGATGTCAGCAATGATTCTCTGGCAGATGTTTTCTTTTTCTAAGAAAATGGGCTTAAAAAATCTTCCCGTCGAGATTCAGGAACGTAGAAGAATGTACTTGACCCTAGCAATTGCCCTGGTCCAATCTCTGGCAGTGTCCTTAAACCTACCTATCGTTTCTGGGGTTAATGGCGGTCTCGCCGTTTTCATGAATACCATTTTATTGATTTCTGGGACCTTTTTCTTGGTTTGGCTATCAGACCTCAACTCCCTCTTTGGGATTGGAGGCTCCATTGTCATCTTGATGGCAAGTATGATGGCCAATCTGCCTTATCAAATCATGGATAGTATTGAAAAGTTAGGTATCGGTTGGGATGTCTTACTTCCTCTGATTCTATTCAGTTTGATTTTCCTCTATGTTTCAGGGATTGTGCAGAGGGCTAGATATCGTATCCCAATCAATAAAATCAATATTCATAACCGCTTTAAACAGTACTCTTACTTGGATATTATGTTGAATCCAGCCGGGGGGATGCCTTTCATGTATGCCATGTCCCTGGTCAGCATTCCACAGTATGTCTTTATGCTGATTCAGTTTATGCATCCTGAGAATAAGTGGGCTAGTGAGGCTACCAAGTCCTTGACGGTCGGTCAACCTCTTTGGTTGGTTGTTTATCTGATCATGCTATTCGTTCTAGGGTTAGCCTTTGCCTTTGTTAATGTCTCTGGCGAGCAAATCTCAGAACGTATGCGCAAGTCAGGTGAGTACATCTACGGTGTTTATCCAGGCCAAGAAACCAGTGACTATATCAACCATTTGGTGCTTAGATTTGGTTTCATTGGTGCCCTTTACATGCTTTTTATGGCAGGTACTCCAATGCTGATTATCTTGGTCAATCCAGATTACCTGCAACTGAGTATGATTCCTGGTACTTTCTTGATTTTTAGCGGTATGATTTACAATGTTAACGAGGAAATGAAGGCTTTGAAGCTTAACACTTCCTACACCCCGCTTTTTGAAAATGTATAATATCTCACCCTTCGTGGGGCTGAGAGGCAGGCTGGTGATGCGTGATCGGTCTGCCCCTCAATTTCAAGTATTGTGATGAGAAGGCAGTGGAGGAGCACTCATGTATTATTTTATTCCAGCTTGGTATGGACAGACGGATGAATTTTGGAAGACTGCTATTGATCCTTGGTACCGTATCCGTCAAAAAATAGAATTTGATGATAGCTTGCACCAAGTTCGCATTTTTCAAGATGAAGATCTAGCACCTCAACTTTTACTTTTAGCCTATCAACCGCATTTGCGTTATTTCTTACATCGTCATGATGTCTTAGAAGTTGGATACACAGCTATTTTTGATTTGATTCAAGGTATTACTGATGAAGAGATGCGAAACCTTCAGGTGACAGACTTGGAATGGCCAGAAGGGTCTACATTTGTCTACACACCATTTGCAATTGTGGTTCAATGCCAACACCAGCGTTATGCCGAGGTTGAATTTGGATCAGAGGGTTTTATTGGCATGATTCGCTACTTTAAGGATGATCAAATCATTCGTGAAGATGTTTACGATGACCGCGGCTTTATTTCGAGTAGCCTTTATTATGAAGAGGGACAACCAATCTACCGAAACTACCTCAACGCCAAGGGAGTCTGGCAGCTTTGTCATTTCTTTGATGGACGTGGAATTGTAGCCAACCCTCGTACGGATGGCCGTTTCGAAAAGAGTTATTATGGTGATCTTTCAGAAGTTATCTGGGAATTTTTGAATAAATTCTTAGCTGAAGAGGTTGAAGTATCAGACCGTTTTGTTATTGCGTCTGACCTGCGTCACAACAAACAACTCTTTGAACACTTGCCAACAGAAAATACAAAGATTTTGACCTGGTTCGCAGAACGTAATCAGGAAGATAAAGTTAATGCTTATGCGGCCTTTCTTCCACAGGTGGACTTGATGATTGCGGATCGTTACGATTACGTGGAGCAACTTCAGGTTGTCTATCCGAAAGAGGCTAAGAAGCTCAAGCACATGGCTTCCTTCGATACCTGTTTGGCTTTGGGAACCAGTCAACGTGTCAAAGAGTCAAAAATCTTTTATCAGCTTGACTTCGATCAGTTGGATTTAGAGGCGATTTATCAGGTTTTAGCTTTCGTGGCTAAGTATCCAAAGACAAAGGTTGAGTTTGGAGCATTTAATGCCAATCCAGAGCAACTTGGTAGCCTGCAAAATCAAGTGGAAAAAATGATTGAAGAACGTTTGAGTCCAGAAGCTTTTGAAGAGGTTGTCGAAAGTAGTGGTGCAGAAAATAAATTGGAGGAAAATAAGGAAATCATCAGTCGATTTTCTTTCCAAGACCTGAGAGACGAGACTGCTCTAATCAAGTCACTTCAATTTACACGCCTTATTGTCGACTTGAGTAAGGAGCCTAATCGTTATACACAGATTGCTGGAATTAGTGCCGGTATTCCACAAATTAACCGTGTGGCGTCTGAGTATGTAACCCATCAAGAGAATGGTTATATCTTGAAGCACTTGTCTGATTTTGAAAAAGCGGCTTACTACTATTTGGGACAATTGAACAACTGGAACCGTTCTCTTATCTACTCGATTGAGAAGATTAAGGAAAACACGGGAGACCGTTTGGTACAAAAATGGGAGAATTGGTTGAAGGAGAAGCAGGATGACCAAGAATAATCGCCTGAAAATATTACAAGTTGGATCTTCTAACTGGTCAGAAAATCAGGAAATTCCTGAAAATATGAAATGGTACTATTGCAATCTTGGTCAGCTTGAGACCTTGCAAGAAACCATCGAAGAAGACGAAATCAAGGCTTTCACAGCGGTTATTGTGGACAGTCTGGAGGGGCTTGAGGAATTGATGGTTATTAAAGAGTATTTGATTCCTCACACTATTTTCTTTGATCAAACGATTGAAGTGACAGATGAGAGACTTGCTCAGTTTATCAAGGAAGTCTGCGCTGTTCCAACTGATTTTTCAAATCAAGGACAGCTGCTCTTCACCCTTTCAAAAGCACTCTTTTCAGGGCAATACGGGGATAAGATGTTTCCATTCACTACCCAAGTTAACCCCAATTTTAGTGGTGAAGTGACCTACCATGGTTATGAAAATGTCATTTTAAACGGCGACTACGGTCAAGAATTTACTCCTGTCTTGGACTGGACCTATAATGTCAGAGCCAGCAAGGAAAACCCAATTGAGCTTTGGTTGGAGTTTGAAAAAGAAGATACCTGTGAGTGTCGCTTGATTCTCAATCTTCTGCCAGAAGGTTCGGTAGCAGGCATTTTCAAGACCTACATCATTTCAGAAGAAGAAATGCGCAAAGAAGCCATTGTTCTTGATGAGGACAGGATTTTCCTTTTGTCAGCTAGTCTTGAAATGAAGGGCAGAGGTCAGATTACTATTGGTGGGCTCCACCAACGTTTGACGCGTTTTCAATTTGGAAAGTTTGTACTTGGAGGTGGTATTCTCCACGACAGAAAGCATCAAGAAATCAACTATTTCTTTTATCCTGGGGATTTCAAGCCACCTTTGTCTGTTTACTTCTCAGGTTTCCGTCCTGCCGAAGGTTTCGAAGGTTTCGGGATGATGAAGGCTATGGGAACTCCCTTTTTGCTCTTTTCAGATCCTCGCCTCCAGGGTGGAGCATTTTACATTGGGACTGAAGAGCTTGAAAATAGTATCAAGGACACTATCCAACATTACTTGGCCTACCTAGGTTTTGACAATAGTCAACTCATTCTCTCTGGAATGTCCATGGGAACCTTCCCATCTATGTACTATGGTGCGGACTTTGAGCCTCATGCGATTATCATGTCTAAACCTCTAGCTAATGTCGGTACTATCGGTAATCGTGCCAGACTCTTGGCGCCAGAGGTCTTTCCAACAGGCATTGATGTCTTACATTTGCAGACAGGACGTTTGGATAATGAGGGTGTTGAGGCCCTTAATCAGAAGTTCTGGAATAAGTTTGAAAAAGCAGATTTTGCAAACACGACCTTTGGTCTTTCTTACATGAAAGACGAGGATATGGATCCAACGGCCTATGAGGATATTACCAAGTCCCTCTATTACTCAGGGGCTAAGATTCTCAGTAAGGGAACATCAGGTCGACACAACGACGATTCATATACGGCGACAACTTGGTTTGTCAATTTTTACCGTATGATTTTAGAAAATGATTTTGGAAGGAAGGAGTAAGAATGTTCAGAAATAAGAAATCAGAAATCTTGTGGGGCTTAAACCACAAAGCCTACATGTATGGCTCAAAAATTGTTAAGCGCCAAGATGGTTCTGTGCAATTTTACAATCCTTTGGTGCCATCAGGAACGGAAATCCAGTCTTGGATGGCCATCCAAAACTATCAAGCTGGTCGTACCCAGCCTGCCCTCCCACTTTTGAAAAAGGGGCATAGCTATGACTTGACGGCTAATCTCGAAGCTGTACCAACAGGTTCAGTATTTTTGAAAGTCAGCTTTTTGGACCGTTATGACAATGAAATTAAGCAGCTAATTGAAAAAAGTACCCAAATGACCTTTGTTTATCCTCATGAGGCTTATACCTATCGTATTTCTCTATTGAGTGCTGGGGTCAAAGAGCTGGATTTCTACAGCTTAAAACTGGAAGAAACAGGAGAAGAAAATGTTTAAACAACTGAATCCTATTCTCTCTGTTAAGGAAATACTCAAGGAGATTAACGGACGAGCTGATGAAATGGCAGGTTTGACCAATCTTGAGTTAAAAAATAAAACGCAAGAATTTAAGGAGCGTTTGGCTCAAGGAGAAAGCTTGGACGACCTCCTGCCAGAAGCCTTTGCGGTTGTTCGTGAAGCTGATAAGCGCGTGCTAGGCATGTTCCCTTATGATGTTCAGGTCATGGGAGGCATTGTCATGCACCAGGGCCATATTGCTGAGATGAATACGGGTGAGGGGAAGACTTTGACGGCAACCATGCCAGTCTACCTTAATGCTTTGTCAGGTGAAGGCGCTATTCTCGTTACGATTAATGAATACTTGGCTATTCGTGACGCTGAGGAAATGGGTCAGGTCTATGAGTTCTTAGGGTTGACGATTGGTGTTCCCTGTGTGGAAGGTAGTAATGAGATGGATCCAGCAGAAAAGCGTGCCATCTATCAATCGGACATCGTTTACACGACAAATGCCAGTCTAGGTTTTGACTATTTGATTGATAACCTTGCTTCTAACCAAGACGGTAAATACATGCGTCCCTTTAACTATGCCATTGTCGATGAGGTGGATTCTGTTCTACTGGATAGTGCGCAGACGCCCTTGATTATCTCTGGTGCACCTCGTGTTCAGTCCAACTATTATGGAATGATGGATACCCTCATGACCACCTTGGTCGAGGGTGAGGATTATATCTTCAAAGAAGAAAAAGGTGAAGTTTGGTTGACCACTAAGGGTGCCAAGGCTGCTGAAAACTATCTTGGTATCGGTAACCTCTACGATGAAGTAAATAGCACCTTTGCCCGTCATTTGCTCTTTTCACTTCGTGCTCACTTGCTCTATAAAAAGGACAAGGACTACATCATTCGTGATGGCAAGAAGGGACCTGAAGTGGTCCTTCTCGATAAATCGACAGGTCGTCTCTTGGAATTGACTAAGCTCCAAGGGGGACTCCACCAAGCTATCGAAGCCAAAGAATTAGTGGCCTTGTCACAAGAAACCAGAGCCATGGCTTCTATCACCTACCAAAGTCTCTTTAAAAAATTCAAGAAAATTTCAGGGATGACTGGTACTGGTAAGGTTGCGGAAAAAGAATTTCTCGATACCTATGGTATGAAGGTCATTCAAATTCCAACCAACCGTAAGAAACAACGTATCGACTACCCTGATAAGATTTATGAGACCCTACCAGAGAAAATCTTCGCTTCTTTAGAGTATGTTAAGCATTATCATGGAAAAGGCAATCCAATCTTGATTTTTGTAAGTTCAGTGGAAATGTCAGAGCTTTATTCTTCTCTGCTTTTGCGTGAAGGAATTGCTCATAATCTCTTGAATGCCAACAATGCACCACGTGAGGCAGAGATGATCGCCGAGTCTGGACAAATGGGTGCCGTGACAGTTGCGACTTCAATGGCTGGACGTGGAACAGATATCAAGCTCGGTAAGGGGGTGGCTGAACTGGGTGGATTAGTCGTTATCGGTACCGAACGTATGGAAAGTCAGCGTATTGATTTGCAAATCCGTGGCCGTTCTGGACGTCAGGGTGATCCTGGTATGTCTAAATTCTTCGTCTCACTTGAAGATGACGTGATTAAGAAATACGGTCCATCGTGGGTTCACCGTATCTACAAAGAATATGCTATTAATGATCACATTGAGCCTAAGGAACTGACAGGTCGCAAGTATCGTAAATTGGTTGAAAAAGCCCAAGAAGCTAGTGAAAGTTCTGATCGTACCTCACGTCGTCAGACGCTTGAATTTGCAGAAAGTATGAACATCCAACGTGAGATGATTTATGCTCAACGTGACCGTCTCATTTACTACAATCAAGGTTTGGACACTGTTATCGACGAGGTTCTTGACGATTTCATCGACCAAGCTATGACTGAGGAAGATTTCTCAAAAGCGGAAAATCTTTACCATTTCATCTTGCGTAATATCAGCTTCCGAATCAATGAAATTCCTAAGGATTTAGACCTCAACAATCGTGAGCAAGTCTTGGAACTCATCTATCAGTTTGCCTATCGTGAACTTGATACTAAAAAGCAGGAGTTGAAAACCAAGGAACTTAACGAGTATTTCCAACGTCTATCCATGCTTAAGGCTGTGGATGACAACTGGGTAGAGCAGGTAGACTATCTGCAACAACTCCAAATGGCTATCGGTAGCCAGCAACTCAGTCAAAAGAACCCTATTGTCGAATATTACCAAGAGGCATACAAGGGCTTCGAAGCCATGAAACGTCAAATCAGAAAGGATATGGTTCGTAATCTTCTCCTTAGTCAGGTGCAAGTCACTAAAAAAGGAGATATCATCAGCCATTTCCCATAAAATAAGGAAATTATGACAGTATATAACATTAATTTAGGCATAGGGTGGGCCAGCAGTGGTGTCGAATATGCTCAGGCCTATCGTGCTAAGATTTTCAAGGAAATGGGGCAAGAAGCAAAATTTGTTTTTATGGACCTCATCCTTGGGGATAATATCGAGCATATGACTAGCAAGATTGATTTTTCAGACGATGAAATCATCTGGCTCCATAGCTATTTTACAGATGTTAAGATTGCACCATCGACCATTAGTCTAGCAGAAATCGAAGCCATCTTACCTACCGATCCTGAGCGTAAGGAAGTAGCTGGTCGCCTCATTCGTTACCATTATCCACAGGATGATATGGTAGTAGCATGTAACCTTCGTGCCACTGATGAAGGCGCGGTGGAAACCGTCAGCTATTTTGTCAATGACAAGCTCTTGCGCAAGGATTTTTACTCCTACACTCGTTATTGCAGTGAGTATTCTGCGCCTAAGGACAATCAAGCCAAGGTTTACCAACGCCGTTTTTATAACGAAGATGGATCTACAGCCTATGACATGATTGTAGGAGACAATAATCAAGATATCTATCGTTTCCCAGATCAGGTTCTCTATGGTAAGCAAGAATTCCTTCGCTATTTCTTCAAACGTCTGGCCCTAACTAAGGATGATGTGGTCATCTTGGACCGTGAAACAGGTATTGGTCAGTTGGTCTTTGAAGAAGCGCAGGCTGCTCGCCTAGGTGTCGTTGTTCACGCTGAGCACTTTAGTGTCAATCAAACTGATGACAACTATATTCTCTGGAATAACTATTACGAGTACCAATTTACCAATGCGGATAAGGTTGATTTCTTTATCGTGGCGACAGATCGTCAGAGGGAAATTCTGCAGGAACAGTTCCGTCACTATACCAACCATGATCCCAAAATCTACACCATTCCAGTGGGAAGCTTGACTAAATTAGTCGGACAGAACAAGACACGTAAGCCGTTCTCAATGATTACGGCCTCACGATTGGCTCAGGAAAAACACATTGACTGGTTGGTTCGTGCGGTTATCGAGGTTCATAAGACTCTGCCAGATATCACTTTTGATATCTACGGTAGTGGTAGTATGGATGCCAAGTTGCGTGAGATTATTGTCGAAGGGCAAGCAGGAGAATACATTCGTCTCATGGGACATGCTGATTTGACCGACATTTATAGCCAGTACGAGGTCTATCTGACAGCTTCAACCAGCGAAGGTTTTGGACTCACTCTCATGGAAGCGGTTGGTTCGGGACTTCCGATGATTGGATTTGATGTGCCTTACGGAAATCAAACCTTTATCCAAGATGGAGTTAACGGTTATCTCCTCCCCGTTGCTGAAAATCATGTCGTGGATGTTATCACCAAGTCCTATAAGGATGCCATTGTTCGTCTCTACGAAGAAGGTAATATCGAGGCCATGCGCCAAAAATCTTATGACTTTGCCAAAGGTTTCTTGACTAGTCAAGTCAAGGCAGCTTGGAAACAGTTACTTGAGGAGGTACGCTCATGATATTCTTATGTGATTACTATAATCAAGCCAGTAAGGATTTGGCTTACTCTCTTCAGGCAGCAGGCTACGATGCTACAACAGTTGTCATCAATCCAGATGGATTCCTCCCTCAAGGAGCTCTTTCTCCTTTCACCTATTATGTGGAAGCAGTAGAGGAAATTGGCAAACCACGCTTTTTCAACCAAGTTCCTGTGCCAGCCTTTTGGGAAATTTCAGGGAACAATCAGATGGCGCGTGTGTCTAATCTCACCGAAGAACGTGCCCGCATCACCTACCCTGAAGGTAGCAAGGCTCGTATCGTTAAAAGTGTCGAATGGTTAGACAAGTCAGGAAAGATTCGCCAAGTAGACCACT
The DNA here is from genome assembly GCF_001069025.1 of Streptococcus sp. 1004_SSPC. Lineage (NCBI taxonomy): Bacteria > Bacillati > Bacillota > Bacilli > Lactobacillales > Streptococcaceae > Streptococcus > Streptococcus sp. 1004_SSPC. The sequence continues at coordinate 23,106 of NZ_JWGQ01000019.1, forward strand.
ACAACAAATACGGATTCTGCTTTGCCAAAACCACTCATGATGAGAACGGTCAGCCACTCTTTACCAGCTACCAAACCAAAGAAGGCGACGAACGTATCTTGGAAAATCATCTCACCAGTGATATTCTCTTGACCCTACCAGGACAAGCCCTTCGTCGTTTCACCAACCGAACCGAATTTATCAAAGCCTTTCTAGCTCAGGTCTTTGGTGAAATCGATCACATTATCTTTAATAGCTTGGCGACACCTTTCATCGTCTCATGGACTATGGAAAATAAAGGTGCCACTGATGTCCTTGTTTGGCAAGAGCCGCTAGGTGATGTCCTTCCAGGTAACATGAATGGTATCTTGGAGGATAATTCAGCCAGAGCCAATGCTATCATCATTCCTGATAAGGCCACTTATGAAAAAGCTTTGACCTTGGCGCCAGAGGATAAACATCATAAGATTTTGTCTCTTGGCTATGCCTATGACTTCAAGGAAAATTATGGTAAACCTCGTAATGCTTTTATCGCAACCAATTCAGACCAAATTGAGCGTTTAGAAGCCTTGGTTGAGTCACTCCCTGATGTGACCTTCCAGATTGCGGCAGTCACTGAGATGTCACCAAGATTGCTCTCAATGATGCGTTATTCAAACGTTGTGCTCCATCCAAACGCTAGTCACAAGCAGTTGGACAAGCTCTATCAAGAGTCTGACCTCTACTTGGATATCAACCATTATAATGAATTGTACAAGGCGATACGAACAGCCTTCGAACATCAGTTGTTGATTTTGGCCTTTTCAGAAACAGCTCATGGACGTGTTTATACAGCACCAGAGCATATCTATGCCAGTCAGGACTATCCAGCTATGGTTGCTAAAATTAAGCAGGTTCTGGGCAACAATCAAGCCATGCAAGAAGCCATGCAAGCTCAAAAAGCTCAAGCCAATACTCTGCCTGCTTCTGAGTTGGTCGACCGCTTACAATCACTTTTAGGAGGAAATCATGTCTAAAAAAGATTTGTTCTACGGTGACGTTGAAGGTCGTATGGAAGAACTCAGGCAAAAGCCTATCATAAAGGAAAAAGAAACTAGAGGAGAGAAGATCAACAAGAGCTTTTCAATCATGCTCGGACTTGTTATCATCATCGGTTTAATCTTCACCCTCATTGGTTTGTTGAGGTAGTTCTATGATGTTAGTATTTATGGTTCTAGCAGTGATTCTTTCGGTTTTCCTTATCGTCCTAGTGACCATCCAACCACGTCAGACACAGATTTTTTCAACGGATGCTACGAGTAATATCGGTAAACCTAGTTATTGGGCTAGCCAACCGATTCGAAAAATGTTGACCTTGGCTATTAGCTTAGCCCTCTTTGTTCTCCTACTTATTTTTATGATTGTCTCTTATAAGTAGAGGATTTTATACCATATAACAGAAAGAAGTATGTCATGCGCGTACATTTTACAAATTTATTTGGCCAGTCCTCACGTAGTGTGGCCTTGATTGCCCAAAATGATACCATGAAGATTGTCAAAGACCTAGGTGCTAATGAACTGGGGATTTACTTCTATGATAGCAGCCAAGAGCCAGCTGGAGAATTGAATGCTCGTCTTGATGGGGTTGTAGCAGGAGTGAGTGTTGGAGATATCGTTTTCTTCCAGTCACCATCATGGAATGGTAGTGAATGGGATAGCCGATTGCTTAGTAAGTTCAAGGCTGTTAATGCTAAGACCGTTATGTTTATCCATGATGTCCCACCTCTCATGTTTGATAGTAACTACTATCTCATGTCTTCTTATATTGACATGTACAATCTCTGTGATGTCATCGTTGTTCCATCTGAAAAGATGCGTGATCGACTAATTGAGGAAGGGCTAACAGTTGAGAAGATTATCATCCAAAAACTTTGGGATTTGCCTCATAGCCTAGACTTACATCAACCTAGCTTCCAAAAGAAGATGATTTTTGCTGGGAATCCAACACGCTTTCCACACGTTCTAGACTGGAAACAAACAACCCCTCTACATGTTTATGCGGACAAACAAGAGGATAAGGATTATTCCAAAGTCCACCTCGAAGGCTGGCGAAATAAACATGAGCTTTTGCTAGAACTATCTAAGGGAGGATTTGGTCTGGTCTGGGGGAATTCGGAAAGACCAGAGGACGAACCCGACTACTATAAGTTGAATATTTCTTATAAACTTTCTACCTACTTGGCGGCAGGTCTACCAGTCGTAGTGCCTAACTATCTCTCAAATGCAGACTATATCAAAGAACATGGTCTAGGATTCGTCGTTTCAAGTCTGGAAGAAGCAGATCGTTGCGTTCAAGAATGTACCAAGGAGCAGTATGCACAGATGGTAGCTAACGCCAAGTATACTGCCTACCTCATTAGTCGTGGTTATTTCACAAAGAAACTATTTATTGATGCTATCATGGCATTAAGTTAGTATTTAAAGGATTATCAGAAGTAATCCTTTTTTTGCTACTATTCTGAGTATATATCTTGACTTTTCGAAAACTACTCAAATTATTTTTAATTTGTACTAAAGGATTTAAGGAAGATTCGTCTCATTAGGAACAATCTTAAAAAATACCAGCTAATAGACTAACAGATGTAAAGAATTTCCCTTAAATAATTGATTGTAATTGTGTGATAATTTATCAAAAGCGGAATTACAGGTCTGGCCTTTCTTACCAAACGTAAGAAAGATGAAGAAAAAGTGAAGACTTCTAAGATTTCATAAGTGACTCATTATCTTCTAACTAAGACAATTAAATCCCCTTATCGATTGAAATGTTTTCCTAATTGGTAGGGATTTTTTTATACTTTAACCCAAAAATATCAAATAGTTTTAATATATGTTGGATTTTCGATTATTGTAGTGTTTTTGAGGGGAGAAAGGATTTATAAGTTGATTGAAAGTAATCTCGAAATGAGATTTTTTGCTTAATTTTATGATAAAATTTAATGGAGTGTTTTATTCAAAGAATTAATGGAGAAGATATGTTTTTTAGAAGGAATGAAGGTCAATATCGTGAAACTGAGCGTGTGACACGTTTTAAACTGGTTAAGTCAGGAAAGTACTGGCTTCGTTCAGCGATGTCGAATTTTGGTCTTTTTAAGGTGCTTAGAGGGGGTGTAGATACTCCGTCTCTTAACACTCAACAGGTGGAGGTGAATGAACATGCTTTTTCAGGTCAGACACTGCTAAAGGGTGTGCTTGCAACGGGGGCCGTACTAGGTGGGACTGTTGCGACTCAAGTGACTCATGCGGATGAAGTGACTAATCAGCCAATTTTGGAAAGTGAAGCAGGAGCTAGGGCTGATCTCTTAGCTACATCTGATTCAGTTGTTCTAGGGAATATTGGGTCCGTAATTAGCGCTCAAGAGAGTCAGGTAAATAGTCAAGAGTTATCTGAAACTGTGTCAAGTCAGAATTCGGAGGCTTCTTTGAATGAGTCCTTATCACGTAGTCAATCGATGTCAGTTTCTGAATTGACTTCAAAATCGACATCCTTGTCACTGAGTCTTTCGTTTTCTGCCTCCTTGTCAGATTCTTTAGTCTCTAAGTCGGAGTCAGCAAGTCAGACGGATTCTTCTTCTCGTAGTTTATCTGAGAGCATGTTGAGCGGCTCTTTGAAGAATAGCTCTAGCGAATCTGTTCAGTCAGTTAGCAATAGTGATAGTAGTGATTCTAAAGATGGCGTGAATCTTGTGAGCTCGGAGTCTGCTTTGTTAAACGCGTCCTTGACGTCTGAAGTTTTGAGTAATCGTCAGCTGTCTGAAGCTGCGACTGGTATGCTTGCCGCGTCGGTTGTGGCTGATGCTGAGCGCTTAGAACAAGAAAAGCATCTCAAAGATTTAGCCTTAGACATTTATACCTATAAAGCTCAAGCTGTTGATTTGCCAAATACGGATGCTGCTATTCTCAAGGGAGATAAAGCGCTGGATGCCATTCGTGTCAGTCTAGCTGATCGTGACAGTGATGTGACGCCTACGATTGCTCAGGCTCGTCAGGCTAGAAATAGTCTTGCCAATGCGGTTCTTCGTGCGACATCTGGTCAACGTGATCCTCGTAATGGTTCTCGTATTGATGCTAATAGCAATCTCCGTGCACCCCAGTATAAATTAGGTCCGGCTAACAATGCTTTGATTTCAGTGTATAATTCGGACAGCATTAACCAGGCTTATAATGTTGTTGAAACGATTCCTACACGAAATAATATTAAAAGCATTGGCTACGCTTCTGGTAGTGATCGGGTGAATGGCATCATCGTACCTCAGACGTCGGCACTAAAAAATAGTGCTGTGGCTTTTAATATCTTTGGAACTGTTGGGGCTACTGAAGTAGTGACACCTGGGAAAATTTATAATCTTTCTTTTGTAGTGACCAATACAGCTAGGCAATCAGTGACGCGTACATTACGTATTCAGGTTTTGCCGCAAAATGATGGCATTCGAAACCCGATTACGGCTGTGACAACGGGCACTTTTGTTAATGACACAAGTAATCTCGCTCAGGCCGAAAAAGATAAGGTTTGGGAGGCTTTTAAGGCTTCTAATCCGAATATTTCAACTTCGAAGGACTTCAAGGAGTACTCTGTATCAGCGTCTGGTGTGGTAACAATTACTTATAAAGATAACACCACTAATGATGTAACTGCTCCAGTGAAGCGACTAGCAGCACCAACTGTTGAAACGAGATTATTGGATAAGGCATATACACAGACACCTGTGACGGTGACGGGAGCCGAGCCAGGTTCTACAGTTGTTCTATACAATAATGACGACGAAGTGGGAATAGCAGTGGCAGATGCTTCGGGTCAAGCGATTGTGACGCCGACAGTTAAGTTACAAACAGGTGGTGTAACAGCCAAAGGTCGTATCATGTATGGTGATTATGCGGTGTATTCAGATGCCAGCAATTCCGTGGCTGTAACGGACGGAACACGTCCTGAAGTGACAGCTAAGTTGACTGTCAATGGTGTGGAACCTAAGTCAACACCTCTTGAAGGTGGTGGGAAAAACTACACTATCTATGCAGGCGATGACGCTGTATTGACCTTTACGGCTACAGATGACAGTGGCAAGCTCAAAGAATTGAAAGTCGTTGCAAGAGCTGACTTAAATGACAATACCTTAAACGGGAATTTCTTTGGTGGCAGTCAGTATGGAACAGGGAATATTGCACCTATTACGGGTGATATTACAGCAACGACTGATAATCCAGCAACCCTTACAACGACCATTCATTTGAAGGATGATCTTTATCATTCCTTTCGAAATACATGGCAACGTAATGTTGCTGCTATTGACAATGCGTCAAATATGAATCGTCCAAATGGCTTGGGTGAGATTCGTATTACTCAGGGACGATTAGCAGATCGTACACCAGGAGTGGCTCCAACTAGCATTATTCAGGTGACAAGTTTGACTGCCTTGACAGATTCGGATAAAAGCAAGATTATTGCGGCTGTGTCAGCTTTGAATCCAGAGGTTGCAAACCGTATTAAGTCTTATACGGTTAATAGTAATGGTACGGTAACGATTACTTATAAGGATAGTACTACTAATGTTGTAGCGGTGAGATTATCGGATAGTGATTACAGTCAATCAGTTTCGCAAAGTACCAGTCAGTCTAAGCAAGAATCGATTTCACAAAGTCAAAGTGAGTCTGTTAAGCAATCGGCATCGACCAGCCTTTCATTGAGCACGGTAGCCTCAAAAAGTGTCTCAAGTTCCTTGAGTGAGTCCTTGAAGACTAGCGTTTCACAAAGTGAATCTGTTTCAACGAGTGCGTCATTGAGTGCTGAGAAATCACAGAGTGTTTCAAGTTCCTTGAGTACATCCTTGAAGACTAGTATTTCGCAAAGTGAGTCCACTTCAGAAAGTGCCTCAATCTCAGAATCAGCAAGCACATCCGCTTCAGAGTCAGCGTCAACAAGTGCTTCAGAATCAGCAAGCACATCCGCTTCAGAGTCAGCATCAACAAGTGCTTCAGAATCAGCGTCAACAAGTGAGTCAATTTCTAAATCACAATCAGTATCAAATTCAGAATCAGCTTCTGTAAGTGAGTCAGTTTCAGAGTCACAATCAGTATCGAACTCAGAATCGGCTTCAGTAAGTGCCTCGAACTCAGAATCGCAATCAGTATCAAATTTAGAATCAGCCTCTGTAAGTGAGTCAATCTCAGAATCGCAATCAGTTTCTAATTCCGATTCAGCGTCAGAAAGTGAGTCAGTTTCAGAGTCACAATCATTGTCAAATTCAGAATCGGCTTCA
>NZ_JWGQ01000020.1:0-2219 GCF_001069025.1 Streptococcus sp. 1004_SSPC
TAACAATCGACACTACATTTCTGAAAAAGTGGTGTCTGTTGATTATGCTCGACCAAGCGGTGTTCTTACGATTGAAAACAATAACACTGCAACAGGTACCTTTGATGCTGTTGTCCGTAATATTATTGCTCCTACTGGTTTGAAAGAGGTTCTTGTGCCATCGTGGAGTCTGGATGGTGGTCAGGACGACCTTATCTGGCATAAGGCAACTCGCCAAGCGGATGGCTCTTACCGTGTGACTATCAAAGCAACGGATCATAAGAATTCAACTGGTAAATACCGTGCCGATGCCTACATCGTAGATGACTCTAACAAACGTTTCTATCTCACTGAAAAAGTGGTAGAAGTTACTCAAACTCGCCCTAGAGCAAGTCTCGTTATTGAAAATAATAATGCTGATTTAGGTACTTTTGACGCTGTTATTCGCAATATCGTTGCACCAAATGGGGTTAAGGAAGTCTTAGTCCCATCATGGAGTCTAGTTAACGGACAAGATGATTTGGTTTGGCACAAAGCAAGTCGTCAATCTGATGGTAGCTACCGTGTTACTATTAAGGCCAGTGAGCATAAGAATTCACTAGGAAATTACCGTGCTGACCTTTATATCGTAGATAATGCCAACCAACGTCATTATATCACTGAAACAATTGTAGATGTAAAACATAATAAGCCAGTCGGCACTATTTCAGTAGTTAATAACAATAAAGACACTGGAACTTTTGATGTTATTATTAGTGATGTCTATAGTTCTAAAGGTGTTCGTACTGTTCAAGTACCTATTTGGTCTGAAAAAGATGGTCAAGATGACATCCGTTGGTATGAAGCCACACGTCAAGCTAATGGCACTTATACGGTAAATGTTCAAGCTACTAACCACAAAAATTCAACAGGTTTGTACAATATTCATTTGTACTACATTTTAAATGATGGGTCACAAGTTGGTGTAGGAGGGACAACGACAACAGTTGAATTCCGTAATGCTAAGACTAAAACGCAAACCTATATCACTAATGTTAATTCAGAAGCAGGTAGTTTTACAGTTGTAGTTGATCAAGCGCCACAAGGACGTCAGATTAAGAATATTCATGTAGCTGTATGGTCAGAAAGTAACCAAGGAAACCTTTCTTGGTACAATACAGCACCTACTGGAACACATACTGAAATCAATGTATCGACTGTTAATCATAAGAATCTCATAGGTAACTATACGACTCATGTTTATGTAGACTATGTAGACAATACTGAAGACGGATTTAACCTTGGTGAGACAGCTCTTGCTCCACGTAATCGTCGTGTTGAGCCTCAGACGACTTATTATTCTCAACGTGATCCTCGTTGGGCTTCTAAGTGGTATGGTGTCAGCAATATGGATCAATCTGGCTGTGTTCCAACATCACTTGCCATGACTTTTACAGATATCTTGGGAACTGTCATTGCACCAACGACAGTTGCGGATTATTTGTATTACAATACAAATTCATTTAACAAAACATCAGTCGCTGGTACTGATGCAGATGGTATTGTATTAGCAAGTAAAAATTGGGGTCTGAAGAGCAACGTACTTTCAAGTATTGATAACATTGCCTCAGCTTTGATGTCAGGTCAACACGTTTTGGCGGCAGTAGGAGCAAGTCAATTTACCAATTATCCTTACACGCATGAAATCGTACTTCATGGCTATGATAATGGTAAAACATATGTTCGTGATCCATTTAACGCCAATAACAATGGATGGTATTCATTGGATTACATTCATGGTGTTCAGAGTAGAGATGCAATGGATACTAAGCTTGGTGCACCATTCTTCTCTGTCTTTGCTTAATCTATAAATCCGGCTCTTTTCTATCATTTGTCAAGTCGATCAAGGCTTTAAGTGAAAAAGGGATAAGACAGTAGCTATTCCGAAGTTACTGTCTTATTTTTAAGCCTTTTTGATTCATAAATGGGCATGCTAAAAAACACCTTATCTGGTATTTTTTGAAACAAGGTGTTACAATAATACGGCATAGACAGCCTTATCGATTTTGGGCCAAAGAGTAATCATATAACTCAAAGAACTCATCTACTCTCTTCTCCTGAAAGTGACAAAGCAAAAGCTGATAAAGAGTATAGTAGTCGGTTAGTTCTTCTGAGAAATTCAGTGTTTTCTCAACGAGTTCATGTGGACTTAAGGTTTGACCAAAGGTCTTCGAGTGAAATGATTTACAAGATAACTTACG
>NZ_JWGQ01000021.1:0-1526 GCF_001069025.1 Streptococcus sp. 1004_SSPC
AGCATCAATCACAGGTTGAACGGTCTCTCTAATTTCTTTTAGGACTTTTCGTTGATTATATTTAATATTGTGATAACGTTTGTCAAAAGCATGTTGGATAGAAAAATTACGATCAAAAAGATAACTTTCACCTGAGTCCAGGAAAAAAAATAGAGTACCATTCGTAAAACTTAATACAGACGTTTTAGTTCCTTTTTCTCTAGTTATAGCGTACGACCCATCATCATCATAGCTAATACCTTCTATTTCCGGTGTATAGGCCCAACCCATATTCTCCATCAGCATAATGACGTCCGGATCTGTCCCCTCCTTATGAGGGATATGCTGAGCATAATAAACAGAGTTAAATTTTAAATTAATAAAGATAAATAGGCTCATTCCTAAGACTGTAACCAGCCCTAAAAATAGTCCCACAAAAATCCCTAAAATATTGCTTTTTTCATTGTCAGCTTCTCTCTCTATTTTTCTCCAATCGAATTTTTGACCGGATTAACAATAAACCATTGTACACTATTTTTAACAAGTCTTACAATTTAAAGATTTCTTGTTTTTGTAATTGGTCCGATAGTTTTTTTGCTAGAACCTCTTGATAACTTCGTTCTAAATAGACTGAACTCCCCTATAATACCAGATTCTCTTTGGCCCTCTCTCACTTTGTTAATCAAGCTAAACATGGTATAATAGTTAAGATTTTTATACTACTCATTTCTGGGCAGAAGTGGGCAGTAAAATTTAAGAAACAAGGGCTAACCCCTTGATATGAAAGGAATCTAGAAAACATTATGATGAACATGCAAAACATGATGAAGCAAGCTCAAAAGCTTCAGAAACAAATGGAAAAAAGCCAAGCTGAGTTGGCTGCTACAACCTTCACTGGAAAATCAGCCCAAGACTTGGTTGTGGCTGAATTAACTGGTGACAAAAAAGTGGTTAACATCACTTTCGCTGATGCTGTTGTGGATCCTGATGATGTGGAAACACTTCAAGATATGACTGTTCAAGCACTTAACGATGCTCTTGGACAAATTGACGAAGCGACTAAAAAATCAATGGGTGCCTTTGCAGGTAAATTGCCATTCTAAAAAATGAAAAGGAATCTCGCGATTCCTTTTTCTATACACTCATTTAGCAACTCAGCCGTAATATACAAGAAAATACTTGGACAAGAAAGGCACTGCACCCCAATAATGGGACAAGAAAAAAATTCTCATGCGACCAATTTTCTGTACTCTACAGGAGACTGACCATTTAATTTTCGTTGAATTCTAGTTTCATTATAAAATATGATGTGATTTTTAACAATATCTGTTATATTATCTTTGGTTAAGTTTCTCCACTTAGGAAGCATGATTGAAGATAGATAAAGTCTACAGTTTCCAAAGTAGAGGTAGGTGATGTCTGTGACAAGCTTCTCCATAGGCTTGTCTGCCTGAAAATCACGATCCAGCCTATTGTCTGTTACATGGTAAGTTTTACCTAGATTTGGTACTTTCTTGGGACGTGTCCGACAGAGCCATCCACTCTCC
>NZ_JWGQ01000022.1:0-321 GCF_001069025.1 Streptococcus sp. 1004_SSPC
AATGATTTCGGCGTTTGGGAAAAGTCTGCGAGCTAGTGGGATATAGGCTCCTGACATATCCATCGTGATAAACCGTACCTTTTGGCGTACTTTCAATAGATACTTCAAAAAGTAGTTTCGAATAGTGATTTGGCGACGATTATCAAGGACGGTTATGAGTTTGTTGGTCTCATAGTTTTGAGCCACAAAAGCGAGTTCACCTTTCTTGAACCCAAACTCATCCCAAGACATAACAGCTGGGAGCTTGTCATAATGCTCCTTGAAAGTGAACTGGTCAAGCTTACGATAGACAGTGGACGTCGACACACGAAGTCTTCTGGC
>NZ_JWGQ01000023.1:0-1107 GCF_001069025.1 Streptococcus sp. 1004_SSPC
GGGCTCCGTCTTGACCACGTTCACCTTGAAGACCTTGAGCACCTTTGTCCCCTTTAGGGCCTTGTGGCCCTTGTGGTCCTGCAACTCCGGCTTCACCTTTTAGACCTTGAGGTCCACGAATGTTACCAATCTTATCCCAAGTTCCGTTTTCTTTCTTATAAACATCACCTGTAGTTGCATCGATATAAGTGTCGCCATCTTTACCATCATCTGCTGTTGGTGCTTTAGGTCCACTTAATAATTCAGCACCATTACGTCCATCTGCTCCGGCTGCTCCGGCTGCACCATTGGCACCGTCTGTACCATTTAAAATATCAGCTGAACTAATTGGTTCGTCAACTCCTGGATCATATTTACCATTTCCATTGTTATCGAAGTAAGCTGTAATACGAGTTCCAATTACTTTTGGTTTTTCAGTTGGAGCTGGGGTATCTGATAATGATCTTCTTACTCTTCCGCTTCTTTGATTATTCAGTCTTACTGCTGCCTCTGCTAAAGCATTTAAATCAATATTTGGTGTACGTCCATCTTTTCCGTCTTTTACATTAACGGTTACAGGTTCTTCACCAGGAATAGTAAATGTAATATCAGTACTACGGCCGTCTGCTCCACGAGCAGTTGTGATTTTTGGAGTTTTTCCGTCACGTCCCGCTGCCCCTGTTTCACCACGGTCTCCACGTTCACCTTTTTCACCTTGCGCTCCAGTGAGACCGCGTTCGCCTTGGTCTCCTTTTTCACCTTTGGCACCATCTGCAATGACAACTTCTTTTAATTTCTTATCAGAAGCATCTAATTCGTTGTTTCCATTTTTATCGTAATAGAAGATAACAGTTGTTGTTTTATCAGCTTCATTTCGTTGAGTCGCAACTAATGGACTTGCACCATCGAAACCATCTCTTACAACAGTACTTGTAACATTACCTCTACCGTCGTTAATAGTGATAGTGTGAGTACCATCTTCTTTATTATCCCTAACGGTTACGGTTGGAGTTACACCGTCACGTCCTGCAGATCCTTGCGCTCCAGTGAGACCGCGTTCGCCTCGGTCTCCTTTTTCACCTTTAGCTCCAGTTAAACCGCGTTCACCTTGGTCTCCTTTTTCACCTT
>NZ_JWGQ01000024.1:0-391 GCF_001069025.1 Streptococcus sp. 1004_SSPC
GTATGTTCAGAGTGATGAAAACACGCTTCCTAAAGTTAATAAAGTTTCTAAAACCGAAGCCCAGACGTTTGATGTCTTTGATAAGCTTATTGGTCCCCTCCAATTTTGCATTTGAGTAATGTGTTTCTAGTGCGTTTTTGATGTATGGTTTATGTCTAAGGAAGGTCCTAAAGACAGTTTTGAAGTAATAATTGACCTTGCTTATATTCTCCTCTATGAGCTCAAAAAACTCATCTACCCTCTTCTCTTGAAAGTGAAACAGCAAGAGCTGATAGAGGTTATAATAATTAGCGAATTCTTCTGAAAAGTCTAGTGTCTTCCTAACGACTTCATGTGGACTTAAGGTTTGACCAAAGGTCTTCGAGTGAAATGATTTACAAGATAACTTACG
>NZ_JWGQ01000025.1:0-26103 GCF_001069025.1 Streptococcus sp. 1004_SSPC
GGATTCGAACCCCCGAACCCGAAGGAGCGGATTTACAGTCCGCCGCGTTTAGCCTCTTCGCTATCTCTCCTTAAGAACAAGAAATAGTATAACACAGTTTCTTGACCAAAGCAAGCCTTTACTTTGGATTTTAATGATTAAGATTGTAGGATTCGATAATGGCAGCTATTGCATCATCCATTTTATTGTGGAAACCTGCTACGTTTTCTTTATCAACAACGGCAAACTTCCCATCGATTTCTACAATTTGTCCGATGACTTTCTTACCAACAAGAAGCTCAAAGCCTTCAATGGTTGCTTTGTTTACAATGACTTTGGCATCTTTGATTTGGATTTCAATTTTTTTGTCTTTTTTACTCATAGATTTATACCCGATACCTAAATCGAGCCATCCTTTCTTAGTATATGTTCTTAATTTTACCGAAAAAGAAAAAAGCTTGCAAGAGCAAGCTTTAAAATAACCATTTCTTTACTTAGAATTAGTCAACTTTGACAATCCATCCTTCTGGAGCTTCAACATCACCAAATTGGATACCTGTCAACTCATCATAAAGTTTACGTGTTACAGGTCCGACTTCTGTTTCTGAATAGAAGACATGGAAGTCATCACCGTGTTGGACACCACCAATTGGTGAGATAACAGCAGCTGTACCACAGGCACCGGCTTCGACAAATTTATCCAACTCGGCAATCTTAACATCACCTTGAATAGCTTTCATACCAAAACGATTTTCAGCCAAGTAAAGCAATGAGAATTTCGTAATTGATGGTAAGATAGATGGGCTGAGTGGTGTAATAAATTCGTTATCAGCTGTGATACCAAAGAAGTTTGCAGAACCGACTTCTTCAATCTTAGTGTGGGTTGCTGGGTCAAGGTAGATAACATCAGAGAAGTTACTGTCATGTGCAATCTTACCTGGCAACATACTTGCCGCGTAGTTACCACCAACCTTAGCAGCACCTGTACCATGTGGTGCAGCACGGTCATATTCGTCCTGGATAAGGAAATTCGTTGGAGCCAATCCGCCTTTGAAGTAGTTCCCTACTGGCATAGCAAAAATTGTAAAGATATACTCATCTGCTGGGTGAACACCAATAATGTCACCAACCCCGATCAAGAGTGGACGAAGATAAAGTGTTGCACCAGTACCATATGGTGGAACATATTCTTCATTTGCACGTACAACTTGTTTACATGCATCTACAAATTTGTCAACAGGAACTTGTGGCATCAAAAGACGATCCGCAGTACGTTGCAAACGTTTGGCATTTTCATCTGGACGGAACAATTGAATAGAACCATCTTTAGTTCTGTAAGCTTTAAGACCCTCAAAAGCTTCTTGACCATAGTGAAGGGCTGGAGATGCTTCTGAGATGTGCAAGGTTGCATCCTCAGTCAATTGCCCATCATCCCATTTACCGTCTTTGTAATATGAAATATAACGGAATGGAAGTTTACGGTAATTAAATCCTAAATTTTTCCAGTCTAAATCAACTGTCATGTTTATGTCCTCTTTTCTGTTACTATGTGCTTTCTAGTATAGTACTTTTCATTGAAAATTTCAAGGTTATGTTGCAAAATTCTGACAATTCTTTTTAAAACACTTATTTTGCCCAACAAAGAAAAAAACTCTGCTCTCTAGTAAGAGAACAAAGCTTTCTTATCTTTATTTTTCAATAATCTTGGCAGAAAAGACTTCTTTGTCTGCTAATCCTTCAATGAAACTACCGTTGCTAGTACGGTCTGAAAGATTTAGAAGGGACAAGTCAACCTCCGCCGTTTCACCTGTTGTAGCTGTTACAAGCAAGGTCTGAGGAGTCTCTTCTACTGGTGTCGCTAGAAGATCTATCTCGCCACCAGCATTTTCCGTAAAGACTGGACCCGCAGTGAAGACGCGATGTGGTTTCGTCTTAAGCTCACGAAGAACTTGGAGACCTCGACCAGCCCGCTTAGCCTGCGGAATATCGGCTGTAGCCACACGTTTGAGACTAGCTCTTTGTGTCAGAAGGTAGAAACTTTGAGTATTTGCCACAAAGACAGCCTGGACGGTATCATCATCCTTGAGATTGATTGCCTTAACACCTGCTGCCTTGGCACCAACTACCGGCACTTCGTCCGCATTAAAGCGAAGGGCATAACCCTTTTGAGTGATAATCATGATATCATCCAATTGAATCGGAGTGACTGTAACAATAAAATCACTATCATCCTTGAGTTTAGCGTATTTAACCGACTTAGACTTGTAGGTACGCCATGGTGTAAATTCCTTGCGTTCGAAACGTTTAATCTGACCAAGCTTGGTAGCTGCTAGGTAAGTACCCGTTTCAAAATCATCCAGGATTTCTGCATAAAGCACTTCTTCATCTTTCGAAAAATTAGTTATAGTTTGTGATAAATGCTCTCCCAAATCCTTCCAACGAATGTCTGGTAACTCATGAATTGGACGATAAATCACATTGGCCTGATTAGTGAAAATCAAGAGGTGTTGTGTCGTCTTAGCTTGCTGAACCAGAATCAAATCATCATCATCACGTTTTCCGACTTCATCAATCATTGAAGCATTGAAAGAACGTGGGCTTGTACGTTTGACATAGCCACCACGAGTGATGCTGACATAGGTTTCTTCTTCAACAATCAGACTTGCAGTATCAATTTCAATGGTCTTGGTTTCCGCTTGCAACTCTGAACGACGGTCATTACCAAATTTCTTCTTAATGTCACGGAGCTCACGCTTCATGACATTAAACATGGTACGCTCGTCTCCAATGATGTCAGCCAAAGTCGCAATCTGCTCACGTAAATCGTCTTCCTCATTTTGGAGAGTAACGATATCCGTATTGGTCAAACGATAAAGTTGCAAGGTCACGATAGCTTCGACCTGTTCTTCTGAAAAATCATAGCTGACTTTAAGATTTTCCTTGGCATCTGCCTTATTTTCAGAAGCTCGGATAAGGGCAATAACCTCATCCAAAATAGAGATGACACGGATTAGCCCTTCAACGATATGAAGACGTTTTTCAGCTTTTTCCTTGTCGAATTTTGAACGAGCAACGATAATATCACGACGGTGGGCAATATAACTTGACAAAATCTTTTGCAAGCCCACTTGGCGTGGGGTGAAATTGTCGATGGCCACCATGTTGAAATTGTAGTTGACTTGAAGATCCGTATATTTCAAAAGATAGTTAAGAATGGTTTGGCTGTCAGCATCTTTCTTAAGCTCGATAGCAATACGCAACCCTGTACGGTCAGACTCGTCACGAACTTCTGCAATGCCAGGAACCTTGTTATTGACACGAATATCATCGATTTTTTTAACAAGAACTGCCTTATTAACATCGTAAGGAATTTCAGTAACAATGATTTGCTCCTTACCACCTTTGAGTTGTTCAATTTCAGTACATGAACGCACAACGACGCGGCCCTTACCAGTTTCGTAAGCCTTGCGAATCTCATCTTTACCCTGAATGATAGCCCCTGTTGGGAAATCTGGACCAGGCAAGAATTCCATCAATTTATCCAGTTTAGCAGATGGGTGATCAATCATGTAAACAACGGCATCGATGACTTCTGATAGATTATGCGGTGGAATGTCTGTGGCATAACCAGCAGAAATCCCTGTCGCACCATTGACCAAAAGGTTTGGAAAGGCTGCAGGTAAGACTGTTGGTTCCTTCTCTGTATCATCAAAGTTCCAAGCCCATGGGACTGTGTTTTTATCGATATCTTGAAGAAGGTAGCCCGCAATCTCTGACAAGCGTGCCTCTGTATAACGCATGGCTGCTGGTGGATCACCGTCCATAGAACCGTTGTTACCGTGCATCTCAACCAAGATTTCACGATTCTTCCAATCCTGAGACATACGAACCATGGCATCATAAATGGAACTATCGCCATGTGGGTGAAAATTACCCATAATGTTCCCCACCGACTTGGCAGATTTACGATAGCCCTTATCATGGGTATTGCCATCCTTATTCATGGAATAAAGAATACGACGTTGAACGGGTTTCAAACCGTCACGAATGTCAGGAAGCGCACGCTCCTGAATAATGTATTTGGAGTAGCGTCCAAAACGCTCCCCCATGATGTCCTCAAGGGACATGTTTTGAATATTAGACATAAGATACAAAGGGACGATTCGGCTTGCCGAAAATTTCTGTCGAAAAATAGGAAATCGATGTAGGGTTCGATAAGCCCAAGGCGATTTATCTTTTTTCCTAAGAAATTAGTCCCGTGTTCAGTTACATTCAGTAACCAAACGACCCTTTCTGTAGTTTAAAATAGATTATTGAATCAGTGATTAGGGAGTTTCTCCTTATCATAAGCCGTCATCTCTCATCCTCTTTATGATTGTAGGCAAACCCCATCTTTTTAGACAATCACACTTTCCTGTACAATCATCATGAGAAAGCTTGCCTCTAAAAAACTTTCTGGGTCTCCAATATTGGATTCAATTACCTTAAGTATGCATAGACGAAATACTATCGGTGTATACAATCCTAAAAGTCTAATTCTTCGACGATTCATGATGATTACAAGAAAAATTGAGGACAAAAAAACTAATAAAGGAAAAACTAAGTATAGATCCATTACTCACACTCCCTAAAACGCTGTCGTTTCTTCCAAGGTAAATTTAACGTTATCTTCGATCCATTGACGGCGTGGTGCTGGTTTATCTCCCATAAGGACTGAGACACGACGTTCAGCACGCGCTAGGTCATCAATCGTTACTCGGATAAGGGTTCTTGTCTCAGGATCCATGGTTGTTTCCCAGAGCTGGTCAGCATTCATCTCACCAAGCCCTTTGTAACGTTGGAGAATAGCTCCACGACCAAATTTTTGACGAAGTTCCTCAAGTTCCCCATCCGTCCAAGCATATTCGACAACTTCCTTCTTACCTTTCCCTTTAGACATCTTGTAAAGAGGAGGCAAAGCAATATAAACGTGTCCTGCTTCAACCAGTGGACGCATATAACGATAGAAGAAAGTAAGAAGTAAGGTCTGGATGTGAGCCCCATCGGTATCGGCATCGGTCATGATGATAATCTTGTCGTAGTTGATATCGTCAAGGTTAAAATCAGCTCCAACACCTGCACCAATGGTGTAAATCATGGTATTGATTTCTTCATTTTTGAGAATGTCAGCCATTTTGGCTTTCTCAGTGTTTAGGACCTTACCTCGAAGAGGCAGGATAGCCTGGAATTTACGATCACGGCCTTGTTTGGCTGATCCACCGGCAGAATCACCCTCGACTAGATAGAGTTCATTTTTCTTAGCATTTTTAGACTGAGCTGGCGTCAGTTTCCCTGATAAGAGCCCCTTGTCTTTTTTATTTTTCTTGCCATTTCGACTAGCATCACGCGCTTTTCTAGCAGCTTCACGGGCATCACGGGCCTTGATAGCCTTACGCACCAAGTTAGAAGCCAAATCTCCATTTTCCATAAGGAAGTAAGTCAGATGCTCTGAAACGATACTATCGACAATGGGACGTGCTAAAGGAGATCCAAGTTTGTCCTTGGTTTGTCCTTCAAACTGAAGGTGTTCCTCAGGAACCAAGAGCGAAATAACTGCTGACAAGCCCTCACGATAATCCGACCCTTCGAGGTTCTTATCCTTTTCTTTGAGAAGGCCTGTTTTACGAGCATAATCGTTAAGAGCCTTGGTAATGGCAGATTTGAAACCTGTTTCGTGGGTCCCTCCGTCCTTAGTACGGACATTATTGACAAAGGAAAGGATATTATCAGAGTAACCGTCATTGTACTGAAGGGCTACCTCTAAATGAAATTCCTGTTGATCTCCATCAATATAGATGACTGGTGTCAACGTTTCCTTGTCCTCATTCAGGTATGACACAAAGTCTTGAACCCCATTTTCATAGTGGAATTCTTCACGAACTTCTTCTTCGCCACGCAAGTCTGTCAATGTCATAGTGACATTCTTAAGAAGGAAGGCTGATTCTTTGAGACGCTCTGAGATAGTGTTAAATTTAAAGTCAGTCGTTGAAAAGATACTCGCATCAGGCATAAAGGTCACTTTTGTACCTGTCTTAGACTTAGGCGCTTTACCAATCTTTTCAAGCCCTGTTACAGGGTGACCACCATTTTCAAAACGCTGACGATAAACATTACCGTCACGGGTAATTTCTACCTCAAGCCAACTAGACAGTGCATTAACAACTGAGGAACCCACACCGTGAAGACCTCCAGAAGTCTTATAACCACCCTGTCCAAATTTACCACCTGCGTGGAGAACAGTGAAAATAACTTCAACTGTTGGTTTACCCATGGCATGCATCCCTGTCGGCATCCCACGTCCAGAGTCAGAAACGGAAACGGAACCATCATTATTTAAGGTGACAGCAATGACATCACCAAAGCCTGAGAGAGCTTCGTCGACCGCATTGTCGACAATCTCCCAAACCAGGTGATGAAGACCTGTCCCATCTGTTGAGCCAATGTACATTCCTGGGCGTTTGCGAACAGCATCTAACCCTTCCAGTACCTGAATGGCATCATCATTATAATTATTTACATTTATTTCTTTTTTAGCCAAGAGTGACCTCCAAAATTTTCATCCTTATTATTTTATAAGTTTTCAAAAGAATTTGCAAAGGAAATCAGGAAAGCTCAAAGGATATCTTTATGCTGACTAGCTTTGTCAATTACTAGGCTGTATGCTATAATTATCTCATGAAAATCTTATTGTTAATCCTAATCGCCTACTTGTTAGGTTCCATCCAGACTGGTCTCTGGATTGGAAAACTTTTCTTCCATACCAATCTTCGTGAGCATGGCTCTGGAAATACTGGAACAACCAATACCTTTCGTGTTCTAGGTAAGACTGCTGGTACCATCACTTTCTTAGTGGATATGCTTAAAGGGACTTTGGCAGTGCTCTTACCTATTTGGCTGGGTGTCACGGAAGTATCACCCCTAATCATTGGTTTCTTTGCAATTATCGGGCATGTTTTTCCAATCTTTGCGGGATTTAAAGGCGGGAAGGCTGTTGCGACAAGTGCAGGGGTGCTTCTTGGTTTTGCCCCACTCTACTGTGTATTCCTACTCTTGGTCTTTGTCCTAACACTCTATCTAACCAGCATGATTTCATTTTCAAGTGTCACTGCAGCAATTGTTGGACTTATTACCTTAGCTGTGTTTCCAGCTATCCACTTCTTGCTAGATGGCTATAACCCAATCTTTAGCACTGTTCTTATCATCATGGCTTTAGTGATTATTTTCCGTCACACTGAAAATATAGCTCGTATCTGTAATCGTCAGGAAAACTTAGTACCTTTTGGACTTAACTTAACCAAACAAAATCCAAAGAAATAAATCATTAATGACTATTGACCACTAGCCAAGCTAGTGGTTTTCTTGTTCTGCTAACCAACTAACGACTCCAAGACAAATAATAAAGATCCGAAGTCTCTACCTCGGATCTTTTTAGGCTTAATCTTTAAAGCTGACACCATTTTCTTTTAATTTTTTAACTGTTGCAGGTCCGACACCCTTGAGGGCAAGAACTTCTTCTTCAGTCACAGTAGCAAAAGCCTCTACTGAAGTCAAACCTTCATTATAAAGAGTTTCTACAAGGTTTGAACGAAGACCTTCAACTTCTGGAAGTTCTGCGAAAGTTTCAAGACTAAGGTCTTTGGCTGCTACTTCTTCCTTGGCAACTGTCTTAGTTTCAGCAACAGGTTGTGGTGCTACTGGTGGAACAGGGGCTTTAAGATTATTGAAAAGTCCTTGTTTTTTCAAACGGTGTTTAAAAGCTTTCTTTTTATTTTTTACTTTAGCCATGTCTAGTTTTCTCCTATTTTGACAGACGACTTTTTCTTATAAATTACGGTTGTCATTTTCTCTTTCATTCTCTATTAATAGTGACGTTCCCCGAATAGGCCATCTGGCATATCATGGAAACCTTTACCCGCACGATAATTGGTAAACTTACCAATTAGGAAATTGTAGGCATCTAATTTAGCCTCATAACGGAAACTTGCATCACGTGCACGCTCATCGCCATCTTCTTCCCAGATTTTCTTGCTAGCGGCCAAGGCCGTTTCGTTTACTTTAACTTGGGTAACAACCCAGGCTTCGAAGTCTTTTAGAAATTCTTGTTCGTAGGTCATATTTTCCTCTTCATTTTAAAAACCAGCTTAACGCTGGCTTCATTTTCTACTAATAGTGTGTAGAGCTAATAGCCTTACAATTTCTTATTATAACAGATAATTAGAAATTTGACTAGGTTCTAAATTCTTGATATAAGGCTTTAATGTCATTTGGACGTGTTCGACAGCAACCACCCAAAATTTTCACGCCAAAATGAGCATGCCAATCCTTGCTATGTTCAACTAGGGTTAAAGCGTCCTTATCCTTAGGTTTCCAAGTCTGACTGTTGCCATCATAAACTTCACCTGAATTTGGATAAGTAATGAGCACCTTGCCAGCATTCTTAAGAATAGCTAGAGCCTGGTTATAAAGAAGAGGTGAGCTACAGTTGATTCCTAGAGCCAAGATTTGATTTGACTGAGAAACAAGCTTGGCAATCTCATCTAAAGAAGTCCCATCACTGATAGTGCCTGGTTCTTGGACTGTAAAACTGAGATAAGCTTCTGATTCTGGAAATTCTTCAGCCAGGAGTTCAATCAAGGCTTGTGCTTCTAAACGATTTGGAATAGTTTCCAAAGCTAACAAGTCCACACCTTGATCTAGGAGAATTTGAATCCTAGGGTGATGAAAATCCTTAAGCTCTTCGATAGTAATTTGACCATAATCACCACTATACTCAGAACCATTAGCCAAATAAGCTGCGTACGGACCAACATCTCCAGAAATCAAAGGATATGGTCGTTTTGCTTTCTCAGTCTCATCTAATACTACCCATACCTTATCACGTGCAGCCTTTGCTAGCTGTACCGTTAGGGCAATAATCTGCTCCGCTGCTTTCTCGGTAAGTCCTGCCTCTACCAATCCAGGTAAGGTTGCCTGATAAGATGATGTGGTAATCAAGTCAGCCCCAGCAGCTACATAGGTTTCATGAATTTCTTGGATAACTTCTGGCTTCTCAAGAAGATACTTAGCTGACCAGAGCTTACCTGAAATATCATACCCCAAGGCTTCCATCTCTGTTCCTAAAGCCCCATGAAGAATAAGGGGAGAGTTATTTTCCAAATAATCTTTAAATGTTGCCATAAAAGGCCTCCTTACCATTTTTTAAAGCGAAGATAGTGATAAAGGTAACAGAAAATCATGAAAGGAATACCAAAGTAAAGTCCCGCACGTTGTGAACTATCCCAAGCAATACCGAGAACAGAAATGGACAACAGAATGATTGTAATATAAGGTAGGATTGGATTAAACGGTGTCTTGTAATCCAACTCATCATCAGAATGTTCTAAATTCCACTGTTTACGGAAGTTGATTTGTGCCAAAGGAATGGAGAGCCAGACAACAACAACTGCAAAACCAGCAATCGATACCAAAGCTAGATAAACCGTATCTGCAGCATAAATACTTGAAAAGAGCGATAAAACTGCTCCTGCCATAGAAATCAAAAGGGCTGTCATTGGAACACCATGCTTATTAATTTTCACTAGCTTCTTATTGAGCATCCCCTCATTAGCCAGAGACCAAAGCATACGACTTGACGCATAAAGACCTGAATTTCCAGCAGAAAGAATAGCTGTCAGGATAACAAAATTCATAATATCCGCCGCAAATGGAATCCCCATCTTGTCAAAGACATCAACGAAAGGTGCTGAAGAAACTCCTGCTTCTTTCATTGGAAGAAGCGAGGCCAAGACCACAATGGTTAAGACAAAGAAGATAACCAAACGGCCAATAGTTGTTTTAATAGCACGTGGAACAGCTTCCTTAGGATTATCTGTTTCACCAGCTGCAATACCGATTAACTCTGTTCCTGAAAAGGCATAGTTAACAGCCAACATAACTGACACAATAGCAAGACCACCATTTGGAAAGAGACCATTGGCCGTCAAGTGCTTAAACATAATAGCCTCACGGTGACCTTCAAAACTCACCAACCCAAACATGGCACCAAGACCTAGTATGATGAAAACTATGATAGCAATGACTTTTATAGACGAGAAGAAAGATTCTGCTTCAGCAAAAGACCTTACGCTCAAAGCATTAATTCCAAGAATCACAAAGGCAAAGAAGGCCGCAAACATCCAAGCCGGAACTGATGGAAACCAACGTTGCATCAACATGGCAGCACCCAGAAATTCTGTTCCCAAGGCTACCGTCCAACAAATCCAATAAAGCCAAGCTACCGTAAAGCCGGTTCCCGGACTGATAAATTTAGTAGCATAGGTGTGAAAGGATCCCGTTACTGGCATAGCTACTGCTAACTCCCCCAAAGAAAGCATAACCAAGTAAACGACAACAGCCCCCACAAGGTAAGAGAGGATCGCACCAAGGGGACCTGCTTGTGCAATCGTATAACCCGAACTCAAGAAGAGACCAGTACCGATAACACCACCCAGCGAGAGCATAAAGAGGTGGCGTGAGGTCATCTTCCGTTGGAACTGACCTTCATTTTCATAATTATGGTTTTCCATAGATTCCTCCAATAGATATGATAAAACAAGCTTATCACAATAAAAGCCCTTTGGATAATAGGTTGAAGCTATCAAAGAGATAGACAAAAACTATCACAAAAAAAACTCGGATTTCTCCAAGCTCTTTTTATAATTCTGCTAAAATCGTATCCCATGCTTCATCATAACCGTCACGTGTGACAGATGAAAAGACGATGAAATGGTCATTTTTATCAAAATTTAGTTTTTTCTTAATGATAGATTCGTGCTTGTTCCATTTTCCGCGAGGAATCTTATCAGCCTTAGTCGCTACAACGATGACCGGAATTTCATAATACTTGAGAAATTCATACATTTGGATATCGTCTTGAGTTGGTTCATGTCGGAGGTCAACCAAGCTAACAACGACACGAAGATTGTCTCGAGTCACAAGGTACTCTTCAATCATTTTCCCCCACTTGGCACGTTCTTTTTTAGACACACGGGCATAACCGTAACCTGGCACATCCACAAAACGAAGCTTATCGTCAATATTGTAGAAATTAAGCAACTGAGTTTTCCCTGGTTTCCCAGAAGTACGTGCTAGGTTTTTACGACCAAGAAGTGTATTGATAAAGCTTGATTTACCAACATTCGAGCGTCCTGCTAGGGCAACCTCAGGGAGGTCATCTTGGGGATAGTGGCTCTTATTCGCCGCACTGAGCAAAATCTCAGCATTGTGCGTATTTAGGACTTGTTCTTCAGCCATAGGTCCTCCTTACGCTGTTTCCAAAACTGGAGCAGCTGTACCATCAACGGCTTCTTTGGTAATACGAACCTTAGTCACATCTTCCTGACTAGGGATTTCAAACATGACATCCATCATGACTTCCTCAATGATAGAGCGAAGCCCACGAGCACCAGTCTTACGTTCAATCGCCTTACTTGCAATAGCTTCAAGAGCATCTTGGTCAAACTCCAGTTCAACCCCATCATAAGACAAGAGGGTTTGATACTGTTTAACCAAGGCATTTCTAGGCTCTGTCAAGATACGAACCAAGTCGTCAACCGTTAACTGTTCTAGGGCCGCAAGGACTGGCAAACGTCCGATAAACTCAGGGATAAGACCAAATTTTTGGATATCTTCAGCCACAATTTCTTGCATGTATGATGAGTCATCATCAATTGCCTTATTATTTTGACCAAAACCAATGATTTTCTCACCAAGACGTTGCTTAACGATATCTTCGATACCATCAAAAGCACCACCCACGATAAAGAGAATATTCTTAGTATCAATTTGAATCATCTCTTGGTTAGGGTGTTTACGACCACCTTGAGGGGGAACGCTGGCTACTGTTCCTTCGATAATCTTCAAGAGAGCTTGTTGAACCCCTTCACCTGAAACGTCACGAGTGATTGATACGTTTTCACCCTTTTTAGCAATCTTATCAATCTCATCGACATAGATGATCCCACGTTCCGCACGTTCAATATTGAAGTCTGCCGCTTGGATCAGTTTGAGGAGGATATTTTCCACATCCTCACCCACATAACCTGCCTCTGTCAATGATGTTGCATCCGCAATCGCAAATGGAACATTCAAGCTACGAGCCAAGGTCTGAGCCAAGAAAGTCTTCCCTGAACCAGTTGGTCCAATCATGAGAATATTTGATTTTTGCAAATCCACATCATTGTCTTCACGACTTTCTGTGAAATTGATACGTTTATAGTGATTGTAAACAGCTACCGACAAGGCACGTTTGGCACGGTCCTGCCCCACGACATAGTTGTTTAAAATATCTAAAAGTTCTTTTGGCTTTGGTGTTTCAGCCAAGTCAGCCAAAACTTCTTCTGCCATTTCCTCACGAATGATTTCTTGTGACAAGGCCACACATTCGTTACAGATAAAGACGCCATTCCCAGCGATAATTTTCTTTACTTCTTCTTGGTTTTTGCCACAAAATGAACAATAAACCATTTCTTCATTACGATTTCCAGCCATTTATTCCTCACTCTTTTCTAAAATAGGGTGCCATAGAAGGCGTGAATAGTATTGACAAGGTTGGTAAAAGCATTTAAAAAGAGAAAAACTGCTAACCCATAACGTTTCTTGCGAAAGGCAGGAATGGCAGAGAGGACACAAAGCACCCCCAATAATGCAGTAAATAACCCAAAAACACTACGTTGCATGAACCTAGTCTCCTTCTTTTTCATAGCGACTTATACTAAAGTCATAGGCATTTTTATCATCCTTGGCCACGCGATCACATGATACCTCTTTAAATGCCGTCATATCTAGTTGTGGAAAATACGTGTCTCCCTCTAAATCAGCCTCAACAGTTGTCTTGATGAGTGCATCATAATATCCCTCAAAAGCCTTGTAGACACCAGCACCACCAGCAATATAGAGATCCTTATCTTGCTGTTCAAACCAAGCTAGGGCTTCCTCAACACTCGTAACGGTCGTTACACCCTCACAGTCGAAGTCCTTGTCTCGTGTCAAAATCAAGGTTTCACGTCCTGGCAGGCAACGACGGTTCATGCCATCAAAGGTCACACGTCCCATAAGAATTGCTGAACCCATAGTCGTTTTCTTGAAATGTGCCAGTTCAGCAGGCAGATGCCAAGGCATAGTGTGATTCTTCCCAATAACATGGTTATGAGCTTCCGCCCAAATAGCAATGAGTTGTTTAGACACGGTATTTCCTTTTCTTTTTAAGTTTACAATCCATTCTAACAAAAAAAGACAAAAAGAGCTCGGAAAAACTTTGCCAGCTCTTTATAGGCTTAAATCATAAGCATTTATTAAATTGCTAAGTCAAATTTGAGTTGAGGTTTGACAGGATCATAATCAACCAATTCAAAATCTTCTGGTTTGATATCAAAGAAATTAGTTCCATCAGGAACATTGAGAATCAAGCGTGGTTGGCAATCAGACGGCTGACGCTTGAGGAGTTCCTCAGCTTGCTCAAATTGATTGTCATAAATATGGAGGTTGTTGATGAAATAAAAGAATTTACCAACTTTCCAACCAAAGTGCTTGGCAATCATCATCTGAAGGGCCACATACTGCATGGCATTAATATGATGAGCCACCAACATATCGTTAGAGCGTTGCGTCAAAGTGGCGTCCAAATAAATATCCTCACCCACACGACGAACATCAAACATGGTTTGGAAGGCACAAGGCTGAAGTCCTGCTGTCTCCTCGAAGGCCTCGTAATCCCAAAGAGAGATGACATTACGGCGATTCCACGGATTAGCCTCCAACTGAGCCAACAAACGGTTAATAATATCGTGCTTCTTAACGACGGCCCCATAACGCTGACCAATCGAACGCTTGTCCCCATTATTAGCAGGTACGTCTTCAACTTCCCAGTCATTCCAATAGTGAACATTGTACTTATCTTCAAGGACATCTAGACTATTTGTCTGGTCTTGATAAATCCAAAACACTTCTTTGATGGCAGATTTGATAGCAATAGGACGAAGAGTAGTAATTGGAAACTCTCCCCTGCTCAAGTCATATTCTGCAAAAGCTCCAGTGATGTATTTGGAATTGGCTGTTGTGCCATCCTTGTATTTAGGACGTGCTTGCTCAGACCAAACACCTTCTTCCAGGATTTTGGTGATATTTTCTTTAAAAATAGTGTCTGCTTTTGTCATGATTTTCCTCTTTATTCTATTGAAAACAAAGTCTCACTAAAAACTCGCAACATAATAAGTAGAAATAATTTTGCTTATCTAATTATAGCTGTAAATAATGTTGCTTTTCATTTTAATTTTACCTTATTCTGGTGCAAATGAGAACTAAAAGCTATAGGAATAGCAAAAGTGAGTCTTTTGAAATCCTATAGCACTTATCAAAAAATAAGATATTACTAACTATCAAAGTTTTTTTCAAGGCGAAAGCACTCTTTTATGGTAAAATCACTATAGATTAGTATCTTCTGGATACTCTACAATGAAGAATAAAAGGAAACATCATATGTCTATTGGAATTGATAAGATTGGTTTTGCAACCAGTCAATATGTTCTAAACATGGCTGATCTCGCTCTTGCCCGTGGGGCGGAGCCTGAAAAATTCAGCAAGGGGCTGATGCTTGATGCAACCAGTATTACGCCGATTACAGAAGATATCGTGACGCTTGCCTCTGATGCAGCGGCTGATATTTTAAATGACGACGACAAAAAAGCTATCGATATGGTCATCGTGGCTACTGAGTCTTCCATTGACCAGTCTAAGGCTGCTGCTGTCTATGTTCACAGTCTTTTGGGTATTCAGCCTTTTGCCCGTTCTTTTGAGATGAAGGAAGCTTGTTACGCTGCAACTGCTGGACTTAACTATGCTAAATTGCACGTGGCAGCCCACCCAGAGAGCAAAGTTCTAGTTATCGCTAGTGATATTGCCCGTTATGGTGTCGGATCTTCAGGTGAATCTACTCAGGGAGCTGGTGCCGTGGCCATGCTAGTCAGTCAGAATCCTCGTATCTTGGAGCTTGCTGATGACAATGTGGCACAAACCCGTGATGTCATGGACTTCTGGCGTCCAAACTACAGTTCAACGCCTTATGTTCAAGGCATCTATTCAACCAAGCAGTACCTTGACAGTTTGAAGACAACTTGGGCAGCTTATCAAGAACGCCATCAGGCTGACTTTGCTGATTTTGCCGCTTTTTGTCTCCACCTTCCTTATCCTAAGTTAGCTCTTAAGGGACTTAACAAGATTATTCCCAAAGATTTGAATATAGAGAATAAAGAGCGTTTAATTAACAACTTTGATGCATCCATTACTTATAGTCGACAAATTGGAAATATCTATACAGGATCACTTTATCTTGGACTCCTTTCTCTATTAGAACAGTCACAAGATCTTAAAGCGGGAGATAGAATTGGTTTCTTTTCTTATGGTTCTGGAGCCGTCTCTGAAATTTTCTCAGGACGTTTAGTGGAAGGCTACAAAGACCTGCTTCGTTCAGACCGTCTAGATACCTTTGCCAAACGTCACCCCTTGAGCGTTGCTGATTATGAAAAACTTTTCTATGAAGAGGCGCAGTTGGATGACACTGGCTCTACTCAATTCACTGATTACCAAACTGGATCTTTCCGTTTAACTGAAATCTCTGAACACCAACGTATCTATAAAGGAAATCAAAATGACTAAACTCTCTTGGACTGGTTTTTCCAAGAAGACACCGCAAGAACGCAAAGAGCATTTGAAAAAGAATGCTCTTTTGTCTCAGGAAAATCAAGACTTTCTGGATAAGGACCAACAACTTACTCTTGAAACAGCCAATCAAATGGCTGAAAATGTCATTGGTCGCTTTACACTTCCCTTTGCCGTTTGCCCAGATGTATTGGTAGACGGTGTAACCTATCAGGTTCCTATGGTTACTGAGGAGCCTTCTGTTGTCGCCGCTGCTTCCTATGCTAGCAAGCTCATTAAACGCTCTGGCGGTTTCACAACTACGATTCATAATCGTCAAATGATTGGCCAAGTTGCCCTTTTTGACGTTCCTGATAAAGCCGCTGCTTCAAGTAAAATTCAAGCAGCCAATCAGGACCTCATAGAGATTGCCAAAGAGGCTCATCCTTCTATTGTTAAGCGTGGGGGTGGCCCTCGCAGGCTCTGGACTGAGGCTAAGGGAGACTTCCTCATTATCTATCTAGCCGTTGATACCCAAGAAGCCATGGGAGCCAATATGGTCAACACCATGATGGAAGCACTGGTGCCAGAACTGGAAAATCTCTCAGAAGGTCAAAGCCTCATGGCTATTCTCTCAAATCTAGCCACTGAGAGCCTTGTGACAGCGACTTGCCGTCTTAACACACGCTTCCTCAGCCGCAATAAGGACGAAGCACATGACCTAGCCAAGAAAATGGAGATGGCTAGCCAACTGGCCCAGGTGGACCCCTACCGAGCAGCCACCCATAATAAGGGTATTTTCAACGGTATCGATGCCCTAGTTATTGCGACTGGCAATGATTGGCGAGCAGTTGAGGCTGGTAGTCATGCCTATGCTAGCAAGGATGGTAGCTACCGTGGCCTGTCCACATGGACTTATGACCAGGAGGCTAAAGAATTGGTGGGAGAATTAACCCTCCCCATGCCAATCGCAACCCGTGGCGGTTCTATTGGACTTAATCCAAGTGCATCTATCGCCCATGACTTGCTGAACTATCCAGATGCTAAAACCCTAGCCAGTATCATCGTCTCTCTTGGTTTAGCACAAAATCTTGCTGCTCTTAAAGCGCTAACCTCAACAGGAATCCAAGCAGGACATATGAAACTCCAGGCCAAATCTCTGGCCTTGTTAGCCGGGGCTAGTCCTGAAGAAATGCCTCACGTTTTGACTGAACTTCTCAAGGCCAAACATATGAACCAAGAAACTGCACAAGCAATTTTGAAGAAACTTAGAACCCCATAAAAAGAGATACTGAAGCAGTTTTAAAAAATAACTCTGCCATATCACATAAGAAATAAAGATGTTGAACATATTATCTCAACATCTTTTTCATTTCCCGTAAGTTCTGACTTGACTTAAATTTCTATAATGTTATAATCTGGTTATGAAAACTAGATAAAGAGGTTTTTATAATTTGACAACACAACAATACCCTCTCTGGGAAGAATTACCAGAGATTGAACTCTATTTGGATCAGGTTTTGCTCTATGTCAATCAGGTCACCCAAAGTACTTTGGGGCCAAACGACAAGGGGCTAACCGCCTCTATGGTCAACAATTATGTCAAACATGGCCATGTCGCAAAACCCATCAAGAAAAAATATAATGCTGCTCAGGTAGCTAGACTTATTGTCATCACTAGTCTGAAGACCGTCTTTGAGATTTCTGAGATTGCTAAAACCTTGGAAATCCTACGGACAGATGCTGAAAGTCAAAAGAGTTACTACAATAACTTTGTAGCCTGTATGAATGGTCAGTTTCCCCAAGAGGCTCCGCAAGTCATACTCTCAGCCTGTCAGACGCTTCAATGCTACCGAGCTACCCATCAACTTTTGAACAACCTTGAAGGAGGAAACAATGTCTAATACTGCTACTTTTAATACTTCTCCCAACCTCAAACTCAGTAAAAAACTCAGCTTTGGTGAGGAAGTGGCTAACAGCGTGACTCACGCTGTCGGAGCCATGGCCATGCTGGTCTTATTGCCAATTACTGCTGTTCATGCCAACAACGGCTACGGCATGACTGCTGCTGTCGGGATGGCTGTTTTTGTCATTAGCCTCTTCCTCATGTTCTTGAGCTCAGCCATCTATCATGCCATGGATTACAATTCACCCCACAAGATGGTTCTAAGAATTATTGACCACAGCATGATTTATATCGCCATTGCTGGAAGCTACACCCCTGTTGCCCTCTCACTGGTTGGCGGATGGCTAGGCTACAGCATCATCGTCCTCCAATGGGGAACAACAATTTTTGGTATTCTCTACAAAATCTTTGCTAAAAAAATCAATGAAAAATTCTCCCTCTTCCTCTATCTAATGATGGGCTGGTTGGTTATCTTCATTATTCCAGCTATCGTCACTAAGACAGGACCTGCCTTTTGGGGACTCATGCTTGCTGGAGGATTGTCATACACGGTTGGTGCAGCTTTCTATGCTAAGAAAAAGCCATACTTTCACATGATTTGGCACCTCTTCATCATGTTGGCTTCGGCTCTCCAATATCTGGGTATTGTCTATTTCATGCTTCCTTAAAACAAATACCAGGCTTCAAACAGTTATGATATAATAAGGCCATACGGAGGTAAATCATATGAAAAAAGAACTCAGGCGAGATCCTAACAACAAAATCATCGCCGGTGTTTGTTCTGGTATTGCTAAATATCTTGATATCGATCCTGTCATTATTCGCCTTATTTGGGCTGCAGCGATCTTCTTATTTGGAACAGGTTTTCTTTTCTACATCATTTGCTGGATTATTATCCCAGAAGAAAGCAAGTGGTAAGTTACAATTGAATATACAAAAAGTGACACAGATCTAAATTCTTACCATTTAGGTCTGTATCACTTTCTTTTTTATTTTTTCAAGCGGAAAATCAAATAACTGATATTAACAAGGAGTAAAACACTCCAAAGAATAAGGAAAGGAATATTTCCTCGGACAGCATTGTGCCAAATACCTAGGGCGTATAAGGCCATAAATACTAGTGATCCTAGAACGGCTGTCCCTTTATTGTTTTGTGGTTGTTTAGACATATGAACCTCCTTTGTTTGCTTTTTCTGAACTGGTTTAAAGCCATAAACCATGGCGAGAAAAAGTCTGGCTTGACGTTTGACATCATTAGCCAAAGATCTGTGTGACTGGGCATAGATACCATTTGGATTGTAAAAAGACTTGTCAAAATGCTCAGGCTCTTTTCGGCCCCACTTCTTTCTCAATTTGTTGGGTGATCGAAAGCCCTTGGTCATCCGATTACGAAAGGCAGGATCATGTGGTTGAACCGGCTCCACATCCAGTTGCCAGTGGCGTTTGAAATTGCCATAGTTGAAACTAGCACCATTAACCACTCCACTCTCAGTCACCTGCTCCGCATCGACCTCATTGAGAAAATTTCCCTGACTATCTAGAATAAACTCTACACGATTATAGAGGAGAATCTTGAGATTAACACTAGGAATCCCATCTGGATAAATCCCCTTGCCATCACAGATAGAAATCTTTTGGTGCAGACGTCCCTGATCAAACATGGTGAAAGGCTTCCATCTTAGATAGACAGCTAAAGCTTCTTTGTCTGTCATCCCTGTTTTTTTATAATGTGTCCGTACATACTGGGCCTGTTGACTAGAAATAAGGTAACGTAACTGATGGATTTGTCGCTCAATAGAGAATTTTTTAGATAAGCTGTCCTCAGGAAAAGCCAAATCTACTAACCTGGCAACATCCTTCCAGAAAGCATCATGAGGCGCCAAGTCAGGGTCAAAATAGGATAATAAACGCTGAGTTTCCTCTATCTCCCCAGATAGATCCTCTGGCATCTCTATATAAGCAAGCAATAACTCCAGCACCTGCAGTGGCTGGTATTCCTTTTGCCATTCCTTCCATAAGCTAGAAAAGGCTTTTGAACCAATGAGCATCACATTTCTCCTCAATAACATCAGTTAGTTTAATCAGTGGTCACCTTTATGAAGTCCTCTATCTTAGCAACTACCTCTTTGGTGTGATAGTGATAAAGATAACGTGGGGCATCATAAAAAGTCAGTTCGATATTTTTCTGGTCCTTTGCAAATCTGGCCGCATAGTTTCGCCACTCCTCCTGGCCAAATCCAGTACCCTCACCATTCGAGACCATCAGTAAGGTGGGGATTTGTGAATCTATCTTAGCATCAACCTTTTTATCCTTTCCCTTAACAGATAGACTCTCATTAACATAGCTTGTGACAGTATTTGACGATAAGCTATTCGTTGATAGAGGCGTCGGTCACTGCTACTTAGATTTTCATTAGGCATATATAAGCGATTTGGTAGATACCTTAATAGACCTAATTGACTTTCCCAACGAGCCATAGATAACATCTGGGGATGCATTTTTATTTGATAGTAACTCTCTGGTAGAGCCCAATCTAAGACAATGACTGCCTGGATTTCACTTGGATATTTTTCTTGCCACAAAAGAGTTTCTAAGGAGACCATCGAATGAGAAAGAATAATATAAGGACCTGATACTTGAGGCTTGGCTAGGGCTTGACGTGTCTCAGAAACATCTCTGGACTTAGACGTGTCCTCACTGTAACCATAGCCAGCTCTTTCAACAACGACGATCTTGTACTCCTTTGAAAGCCCATCATACAAGTCTTTAAAATCTAGAATTGGCGAGGCCGTTCCTGCCCCCTTACAAAAACGCTCATTTTGTGTCCATTGACAGCTACCATCCTCCCTAAAGGGCTAAGAGACCCTTCTCTCTTTGCAAGCCCAATCTATGGTAAGTAAAACTAGCCAGTAACAAGAACAGAACTAATCCCAGCAAAAATAAAAGTCTTTTCCTAAAAACGTGCATGGTTTATCCTACTAAAAAGTCAGCTAGCTTAGCTAACCGACCCTTTTTTTATTCGGCATCTGGGCGTGATTTGCGAGCGATATCAGCAAGGATATTTTCTACAAATTCTGACACAGTTTCAGTGTGTGTTTGTTTTTGTCCATAGCGACGAACGTTAACAGTTCCGTCTTCCATTTCCTTATCACCAACAATCAATTGGTAAGGAATTTTTTGCGTTTGAGAAGCACGAATCTTGAACTGCATTTTTTCATTACGTTCATCCACTTCGGCACGGACACCACGATCACGAAGTTCCTTAGCCACTTTCCATGCGTAGTCTACGTGTTTTTCGTTAGATACTGGAATAAGGGTTACTTGATGAGGGGCAAGCCATGTTGGGAAAGCACCCTTGTAGTTTTCAATCAGAATAGCTGTGAAGCGTTCCATAGTTGAGATAACCCCACGGTGAATCATGACTGGACGGTGTTCTTCCCCATCAGCTCCGATGTAGTGAAGGTCAAAACGTTCTGGAAGCAAGAAGTCCAACTGAATAGTAGAAAGAGTTTCTTCCTTACCAAGAGCAGTCTTAACTTGGATATCCAATTTTGGTCCATAGAAGGCTGCTTCTCCTTCGGCTTCATAGTACTCAACACCCATATCATCAACAGCCGCTTTCAACATGCGTTGCGCATTTTCCCACATTTCATCGTTATCAAAGTATTTGTGTTTGTCTTCAGGATCACGGTAAGACAAGCGGAAACGATAATCTGTCAAGTTAAAGTCTTCATACACATCGATGATCAATTGAAGGATTTTCTTGAATTCATCTTCGATTTGTTCTGGAGCAACGAAAGTATGTCCATCGTTAAGTGACATTTCACGAACACGTTGAAGACCTGTCAAAGCACCTGATTTTTCGTAACGGTGCATCATACCGATTTCAGCGATACGGATTGGCAATTCACGATAAGAGTGGACATGGTGTTTGTAGACTTCGATGTGGTGTGGGCAGTTCATTGGACGAAGGACAAATTCTTCCCCATCTCCCATATCCATTGGAGGGAACATGTCTTCACGGTAATGATCCCAGTGACCGGAAGTTTTATAAAGTTCAACTGATGCAATTGGTGGCGTATAAACGTGTTGGTAGCCTGCTGCTACTTCTTTATCAACGATATAACGTTCCAACTCACGACGGATAGTCGCACCATTTGGCAACCAGAATGGAAGCCCTTGACCAACTTCTTGAGAAATCATGAACAAATCAAGCTCTTTCCCAAGTTTACGGTGGTCACGTTCTTTAGCTTCTTCAAGGCGTTTAAGGTAAGCCTTGAGATCTTTTTTATCGAACCAAGCTGTACCGTAGATACGTTGCATCATAGCATTATCGCTATTTCCACGCCAGTAAGCACCTGCAACATTCAAAAGGTGGAAGACTTGAATACGACCAGTTGATGGCACGTGTG
This sequence comes from Streptococcus sp. 1004_SSPC, assembly GCF_001069025.1. NCBI lineage: Bacteria > Bacillati > Bacillota > Bacilli > Lactobacillales > Streptococcaceae > Streptococcus > Streptococcus sp. 1004_SSPC. The sequence goes on from NZ_JWGQ01000025.1 coordinate 22,010, forward strand.
GACCACGGCAAAGGTCAACGTATTCACCTTGACGGTAGATTGTCAAACCACCTTCGTCTTCTGAGTGTTCTTCAATCAATTCCAATTTATATGGGTCATTTTTGAAGATTTCACGCGCCTCGTCTTTAGTCACTTCTTCACGGATTGATGGGAAGTTTTCCTTAACGATTTTCTTCATTTCTTCTTCGATACGAGGAAGATCTTCGTTAGAAATTTGACCAGCTTCATTGTCAGTATCGTAGTAGAAACCATCTTCGATAGCTGGACCAACACCCAAGTGGATGTCTGGGAAGAGGCGACGAGCTGCTTGTGCAAACAAGTGAGCCGCTGAGTGACGCAAAATTGGAAGGGCATCTTCGTGATCAGGTGTCACGATTTCGATGCTTCCATCTTCAGTGATAGCACGTGTAGTATCAATCAATTTACCGTTGAATTTACCAGCAAGAGCTTTCTTAGCCAAAGAGTTACTGATAGATTGTGCAATTTCAAAAGTTGTCACGCCAGATTCGAATTCACGAACAGCGCCATCTGGGAAAGTAATGTTAATCATAATTTTCTCCTTTTATTAATTCATAGTTTCTAAGCATTGACTTTTGAATATCAGACTACTTCCTAGTCTTAATATTCAACTGCTTTTCTTTATCAGAGAGGAAGTTTGCCATTTCCGTCTGAATGTCTATATCCAAACATTGAGAAAGCTCCACTAGCCACCAGATATTTTCTGAAAGTTTTCGTTCCAGTGTGTAGGGTGTTTCATCATAGTAGCGTCCTTGCTTGGTCATCACTAGTCGTTGGAAATTTCCAATATCATTAGATAAAGCCAAGAGGTCTTCTCCTATCGTTCACTTGGAATCATGATACTTAACTTCCAGCTCGTGATAAGCTTGTCGGATTGCCCAACTACGCTCCACTAATTCTTGCAAGTCCATAGTTAGACTCCTCATAAAAAAATTGCAACATCCTGAAAAGGACGTCGCAACGTGGTTCCACCTTAGTTCGTGTACGACAAAAAATAAGTCTGTCTTACACCTCTGATTGGCTCTAACGTGGCCACCGTTTTATGTTTGCATAAAAAATTTATCGAGTAGTCCCAATCATGTCCTCTGCGTGATTCCCAGCGACACACGCTCTCTGAAAGATTTCCCATGACTGATATGTCTCTATGCGTTATTATAGCATGAAACTGTAATTTTTCAAGCTAATTATCTCTTTTATTAATCAATTCTAAGATTTTATCTGACTAGGAAAATGTGAAGCTTTCCTAATCCAAAAGTTTTGTGATATTTCTGATTTTCTTAACCTGTTTGGCAGACCCTTTGATAATCCGAACAGAGCCATTGACAGGCAAGGTGATAGCCTTAGTTGGCAAATAAGTCACCATACGGGTCAAGCGTTTCATAGTGCTACCTTCACCATTAAGATCATTATGGAAATCCTTAGAAATTGTAAGGTCCAAGTAATACTCATAGACACGTTTTCCAAAGTTTTCCGCAGAAATTTCATAGAGCTTCTCAGCCCACTTTGTCTCATCTTTTTCCGGCGTTGCTATAGCCGCTTCCAAAATTGCCCCAGCTAAATCATTATCATGATAATAAAGCGTTCCAAACATCTGGTCCGTAATCACATTATCCAAATAAGGATTTCCATGAGCAATAATCGGAGTACCGCTAGCCAAGGCTTCCAGATAGGTCAAACCCTGGGTCTCACTGGTTGATGCCGAGATGAAGAAATCAGCAGCCTTATAGTAAAGAGCTGTTTCGCCAGGTGCAATCATACCTGTGAAAACCACCTTATCCAGAACACCAAGTTTCTTGGCTTGGGACTTCAGGTCTGGTAGGTAAGGTCCATCGCCAGCAACAACTAACCGAACCTTATCGTCTTCCCCTAAAACCGAAGGTAGAGCCGCCAGAACTGCTTGGATATTTTTCTCATAAGAGACACGAGACAAGCTCAACAACATGGTTTCATCCGAAGCTATACCAAGCTTGGCTCTCAAGTCTGCCACATCTTCCTCAGTAATCTCTGGACGCTGGAATTTCTCAAGTTCAATGCCTGTTGGAATGACCCGTTTTTCAGCAGCAATCTTGTACTTGAGTAAAAGGTCATAAACAATCTCGCTCGGACAGATAACCCCATCCAGATCGCTCATAAAGCCACGAACAATGTACTTAACCATACTTGGACGGATGACCATACCTTTGGCAATATAGCGGACATAGTCTTCATACTGGGTGTGATAGGTGTGTACAACAGGAATCTTAAGTTCACGCGCAATGGCAATCCCTAGAAGCCCCAAGGAGAACTCTGTCTGCGTATGAATAATATCAAGCTTGTACTGTTTTGCAATCTCTAGAGCCTTAGAAAAACCACGATAAGCCACTCGGCGATCCTTAAAGGCAAAGAAAGGAACACTAGGAATACGAATAATCTGCCAGTCTTCATAGCGATCAACATCTCTATCAGTCGTAGTAAAGATAAAGACATTATGCCCCATTTTTTCCAACTGCGTCTTCAGTGTGCGAATACTAGTCGCAACACCGGATACCTGTGGAAAATAAGTATCTGTAAACAATCCGATACGCATTTAAATCTCCAATACTTCTTTGTAGGCTTTAACAAGTTTTTGAGCGACATCATCAATCGAGCGACTTTCCGCAACCTTGTATCCTGCTTCACGCTTGTCCACTTTACCATCGATAATATCTTGTAAGGCCACTACAAATTCATCCACATTGTGCCCAAATGAGGCAGATTTCTCATCAACCCAGCCCTCATAAACAGGAATATCACGTAAGACCACATGTTGGTGACTAGCGAAGGCTTCAAGTACTACAATTCCCTCTGTCTCTTCATAAGATGGGAAAAAGAAGGCGTTGGCACCACTCATAGCTCCCTGAAAGACAGCTCCCTTGAAATAACCTGGGAAGCTGACATTATCAGGATGCTTACCATTGACAATGTCTCGAATCTTTTTAGGAATTAGCCATTTACTAATACTGCCTAGCCAAATGAAACGAACATGTGGCATCTTCTCAGCAACCTTGACAAAATCTTCAATTCCCTTGCGTTGGAAGTAAAGACCTGCACAAATAACCACTGGCTGTCCTTTCTCGATACCAAAGTAATCTCGGAAAACTTCTTCCTTGCGTGGGTCCTTGCCGTATTTTTTCAGATCAATCCCGTTTGAAACAGCAATGATTGGTGTGGTAACTCCGTAAGACTGAATCAATTTTTTGGAATACTCAGATGGCGTAATCACGTAATCAGCCTTTTGATACATGTGGGCCAAATATTTCCCAAAAAGTGGTGCCATGAAGTTAGAACCAATGAATGAATTTTCAAAGTCCTCACGTGTCGAATGACCATGCATGATGACCTTCTTTCCACGACGTTTTGCGGCATGTAACAACATCAAACTGCGTGGTCCATAAGTATTGATATGAACAACATCATAATCACCCAAGATGTCTGTTGTATAGGGAATCCCCGCCAAGTCTAAGGCACGCATCTGATGGTGAAGAGCCCGTCCGATTCCTGATTTTTCAAGAACCGATTTTCCTTCAAGATAAAGTAGAACTTTCATACTCATAATTATAGCTTAATTTGTACGAAATTTCATCTTGCAGTTAACTTTATCTTGATTTCTCATTTAATGAGATAGGGTAGAAAAGCACAAGTCAAAACCACCCGTGAGAACGGGTGGCTTGCTCTTCGGCTGAAAGCCTCTGCTACCGGACGAGGCCTAAAGGCCTACCGAATGGTTTCCCTTCAGCACCACCTTTACTAGCTGACCCGTCTAGCGGGTCTCTTTAAGATTACTTTCTTTTATTCTTCTCACCTGTAAACGGATCATACTCCTCAAATAGACTTAGCTGATCTGCTATCACGTCTTCTTGTAAGTGATTACGAATATATTCTTCAATTCGCTTCTGATTTCGTCCAACCGTATCAACATAAAATCCTCGACACCAAAATTTGCGATTCCCATATTTATACTTTAAATTAGCGTGTCGATCAAATATCATTAAACTACTTTTGCCCTTTAAATATCCCATAAATGAGGAAATACTTAGTTTCGGTGGTATACTCACCAA
>NZ_JWGQ01000026.1:0-302 GCF_001069025.1 Streptococcus sp. 1004_SSPC
GCTACAACCTTAGCTGGATCTGGTGTACCAACAAAATCTTTGTTTGGTTGGAATGTAATAACTCCTGTTGTTGGATCAATTGTGTATGTTCCAACTTCTTTACCATCTTTAAGAGCTGGCATTGTTGTTACTTCGTTACCACTTGGGTCTACCAATTTAACAGTTGTCTTATCAATTGGGGCTACTTCATCACCTTGTTTGAACATTGACTCTGTGTCTTGAGTTTGTGGTTGACCTTGTTTTCCAGTTGTTTCTTTTGGTTCTGCTGTTGGTGTTACTGGCGTTACTGTTGGTGTGTAAGT
>NZ_JWGQ01000027.1:0-380 GCF_001069025.1 Streptococcus sp. 1004_SSPC
GAACAACCTAAGAAAGATATTCCAGGTTACCGCTTCGTAGAGACTAAGAAACTTCCAAATGGCGATATCGAACACGTTTATGAGAAAGTTTCAACACTAGCTCCAACGCCTTCACCTGTTCCTCAACCAACTCCAGGTAAGCAAAATACAACTACTTGGACTGATGAAAATGGAAATCCATTGAAACCAACTGAGTCAGGTTCTAAAGAACCGGGAACAGTTTCAGGTTACGAATATGTGAAGACTGTGACTGATCCAAATGGAAATATCAAACATATCTTCAAGAAAGTTGAGATGCCAACTCCAAGACCGGTTGAACCAAGTCAACCAGCAACACCAAAATATGTTGAAGGTCAAAAAGAGTTGCCAAATACAGGTAC
>NZ_JWGQ01000004.1:0-308 GCF_001069025.1 Streptococcus sp. 1004_SSPC
TGTACACTTAAAAAGCTCTATAATCTCTACAGTGGTTTTACCCACTACAGAAATTATAGAGCCACCAAAAACCACCCGCTATGTGGGTGCGCATCGAAGGTTGTACCGTTATAACAAAAAACTCCAAACGCGATACAATAAAGGTGTTCAAGCCAATTGTAAAGCGAAAGGAGAAAAATATGGCACAAAAGGCTCATAGTTTATCGCACACAAAGTGGCACTGTAAGTATCATATTGTGTTCACCCCTAAGTATAGACGAAAAGTCATCTATAATCAATATAGGAGTAGTCTGGGAGAGATTTTTCAT
>NZ_JWGQ01000028.1:0-470 GCF_001069025.1 Streptococcus sp. 1004_SSPC
GGCGAGTCAACATACCATCTCCAGCGAAGAATTCATAAGGAATAACTTGGTTGACACCGGCTGTGAGTGGACCTGGGAAATTCGCTTTATCCAAGTAAGTAGCTGGAACATCTACTGTATCTTTGGTGTTGTCGGCTACACCTTTTTGCACTTCAGCTGGGGTAGTCAAACCATTCAAGTTGACATCCAAATCTTTTGTCGCTACTAGGTTAGTCAAATCAGCCTTGCCATCTTTAGCACCGTAAACTTTGATGGTAGCTTTATAGCTTTGAGTGCCGTTTTGTTTCAAGAGGTCAAGCAAATCTTTATCAGATTTTCCTTGAGTGCCAGCCAAATCTACTTCATAGAAGTAGAGGCCTTTGCCCAATTTCTCTACTGGTGGAAGGGCAGGATTTTTAGCTGAACCGTTGTCTGACCATGGAGCCTTGTCTGAGGCCTTCAAGATAAGGCGAGTCAACATACCATCTCCA
>NZ_JWGQ01000029.1:0-255 GCF_001069025.1 Streptococcus sp. 1004_SSPC
TTAATCGGAATTAAAGACCCTAACATCATTATTTCTCTTGTTTTTGAAACGGATACTCATATCTAGGTTCAAGCAAAACTGGATTATCCTGCACCACCATGCCCTCATTGCCATGGAAAGATGATCAAGTACGACTTTCAAAAACTTCTAAAATTCCTCTTCTCGAACAAGCGGGAACGCCGACACTACTATGTCTGAAAAAACGTCGTTTCCAGTGCAAAAGTTGTAAGAGAGTAACGGTGGCTGAGACATCAA
>NZ_JWGQ01000030.1:0-243 GCF_001069025.1 Streptococcus sp. 1004_SSPC
GAAATTGACTCACTCGTTGAAGCGGATTCTGAGTTTGACAATGATTGTGACTCGGAAACTGAATCACTTTCTGACGCTGATTCTGAAGCACTTACTGAAGCGGATTCTGAGTTCGATACTGATTGTGACTCGGAAACTGACTCACTTACAGAGGCTGATTCTGAGTTGGAAACAGACTGTGATGTAGATACAGAGGCACTTTCTGAGGCTGACTCAGAATTAGACAATGATTGTGACTCGGAA
>NZ_JWGQ01000031.1:0-3508 GCF_001069025.1 Streptococcus sp. 1004_SSPC
TACTGTCTTATCTCTTTTTTTACTTAAAGCCTTGATAGACTTGACAAATGGTAGAAAAGAGCCATTTTTTGTCTAACTTTTGGGGTGCAGTTCACAAATCCCATGGGATTTGTGCAGTCTTTTCCATCATATGAAAATCGTTCTAAGAATATTCTTTCATTCGATATCTATCACTTATCATCTTCTTTTGAGAAATTAGCGACTGCTTTTAGATGATTAATCTTCTTTTCTTCGACCTACATATAGGCTCAATAGAATACCGCTACCTAGAAGAACAAAGATATAATCAGATTGGCTTCCAGTTTCAGGTAATTTGTCCCCATGGTTTTCTTTAACTGTAGTTGGTACTTCTGGGTTAGCATTTACTGGACTTGCTGGTTGAGCCGATGTTGGCACTACAGGTTGTTCTGGAACCACTGGTACTGGTTGGACCGGTACTTCTGGTGTCGGAACAACTGGAGTTGGTTGTACTGGCACTTCTGGCGTCGGTACATTTGGTGTTGGTTGTACTGGTACTGTTGGAATATCTAATTCTGGTACTTCAGTAACTTCAGGCATACCTGGTACTCCACCATTGAATTCTGGCAATTCATTAACCTCTGGCATTCCTGGAACACCACCGTTGAATTCTGGCAATTCGTGAACTGGTGGTTCTGGCATTGCAAACGTTGGTCTTTCTGGCACATTACGTGTTGGAGGAACTGGTTTGTCATTTGATGGTGTTACCGGTTTGTCTTGGCATCCACATTTACCATCTTTGCCATCTTTACCGTCACGTCCATCGCGACCATCTTTACCGTCTTTAACAACTGTTTTCGTCACAGTTCCGTCAGAATTGATGATTGTGATTGTATGACTACCATTTCCATTATCTTCAACAGAAACTTTTGGTGATTTACCATCTTTACCGTCTTTAATCACCATTTCTGTCTTACTTCCATCTGGATTAATAATTGTAACAACGTGAGTTCCGTCGTTATTATTTTTAACAGTTACAGTTGGTGAAACGCCATCTTTACCGTCTTTACCATCTTTGATAATAGATTTGTATTGACGACCATCAGAATCTATGATTGTTAATGTGTGAGTTCCGTCTCCGTTATCAACGATGTTCGCTTTTGGTGATTTACCATCAAAGATTGTAGTTGTAGTTTCTTTACCATCAGCTCCTGTCACTTTAATAGTGTGTGAACCGTTGTTGTTATCAATCACTTCAAGTTTTGGTTCTTTACCATCACGAACTGTAGTTGTTGTAGTTGTACCGTCTGAGTTCACAACTGTGATAGTGTGAGTTCCATCTCCGTTATCCACAACCTTAGCAGTTGGTGATTTACCATCACGAACTGTGGTTTCAGAAACAGTACCATTACCGTTTTCTACACGAATTGTGTAAGTACCATCATGGTTGTCAGTAACAGTCGCTACTGGTGACTTACCATCTTTAATGATTGTTTCAGTAGTTGTGCCGTCACCATTTAGAACTGAGATCTTATGAGTTCCATTTTGTTCATCAGTTATAGTAACTTTTGGTGATTTACCATCACGAACTGTGGTTTCAGTTGTCACACCTTCTGGATTTGTAATAACGATTGTATGACTTCCGTCTCCATTATCACGAACAGATGCGGTTGGAGTACGTCCATCAACACCGTCACGACCATTCTTAACAACAAACTCATTCTTCGTTCCGTCTGGGTTAGTGATTGTTACTCTGTGGCTTCCATCTGGATTTTCTGTTGTAGTTGCTGTTGCAGCTTTACCGTCTTTACCATCTTTGATGATAGCGTTGGTAACATTACCGTCTCCATCCGTAACTTTAACAGTGTGAGTTCCATCGTTGTTATCAGTCACTTCAACTTTTGGAGTCTTACCATCTTTACCATTCTTAACAACTGTTTCTTTAGTTGTTCCATCTGGATTTGTTACAGTGATTGTGTGGCTTCCATCTGGATTTTCTGTTGTAGTGATATTGGCAGTTTTACCGTCTTTACCATCTTTAACTTTAGTTGTTGATTCAGAACCATCAGGGTTTCTAACAGTAATAGAGTGTGTTCCATCTCCATTGTCCGTTACATTTACAACTGGTGATTTACCGTCTGCTCCATTAGCTCCGTTTTCACCTTTTTCACCTTTTTCGCCTTTGTCGCCTTTTTCACCGGCTACTCCTTGAGGTCCACGGATATTACCAATCTTGTTCCAAGAACCATTTTCTTTCTTGTAAACATCACCTGTATTGGCGTCGATATAAGTATCACCGTCTTTACCATCATTAGCAGTTGGGGCAGTAACTCCACTTAGTAATTCAGCACCGTTACGTCCATTTGTACCAGAAGCTCCATCTGTACCATTACGTCCATTTGTACCATTCAAGATATCACTTGTACCAATTAATTCATCCACACCTGGATCGTATTTACCGTTACCATTATTATCATAGTATGCTGTAATACGAGTACCATTTACTGGTTGTGAATCTGTTGCATCTGTAGTTGTTGGTTGTACTGTTTCTGATGACTCAGTTGCACTTCTATCTTCATCTGGTAATGCTCTTCTATTTCTTGCACTTCTTGATGTTCCAGAAGGTTGTGAATTAGAAGTTGATCCAGCACCTCTTCTAACTGCTTCCACCAATGCATTTAAGTCAATAGTTGGTGTACGTCCATCTTTACCATTCTTACCATCTTTTACTGTAAAGGTTACTGGATCTTTACCTGGTGTTGTGATAGTTACAAGAGTGCTTTGACCATCTTGTCCACGTTGAGTAGTGATTGTAGGAGTTTGGCCATCCTGACCGGTTGCACCAGTTTCTCCCTTAGCACCATCTTTAACAAAGACTGTAGTTGGTTGTGAACCATCATGGTTATCAACAGTGATTTCTACACCTTTATGACCGTCTTCATCCTTACGAACAGCTGTTACTGTTGGAGAGACTCCGTCCACTCCATCTTTAATAACTGCAAGAGGTTTTTCAGGGTTCAATGGCTGACCTGGATGTGCTGGATCTTCTTGGTAAACTTTAGTTTCTTTACCATCTTTGACAGTAAGCAATGATTTACCATCACGTCCGTCCGCACCTTTAGCACCATCTTTAATCATTTCAGAACCTAGAAGTTCATCAGTTCCTGGAGTATACTTACCATCATTGTTTTCATCAGTATAGAATGTCACAATTGTATGAGATGGATTGCCGTTTTGTCCTTCGACACGAAGCAAATCAACTTTTGGAGTTTTACCGTTCAGACCATTTTCTCCGTCCTTAACATTTACTGTAACTGGATCTTTACCTGGAACAGTGAATGTAATGTCGGTACTATGACCATCTTTACCTGGAGTTACAGTTACTTCTGGAGTCTTACCATCTTCTCCACGTTCACCTTTATCACCCTTAGGTCCCTTGATGTTGCCTTCTTTGTCCCAGTTGCCGTTATTCTTAACGAAGACGTCGCCTGTTTCGGTATTGACGTATTTATCGCCGTCTTTACCTTGAGTCGCGTCTGGATTAACTTTG
>NZ_JWGQ01000032.1:0-5182 GCF_001069025.1 Streptococcus sp. 1004_SSPC
CAAGGGGTTAAGACACCGCCTTTTCACGGCGGTAACACGGGTTCGAATCCCGTACGGACTATAAGCACCAGCTAGAGAAAGCTGGTTTTTTTGTGTCCTTTTTGATAAAATAGAGGGGTTGAATGGTCTAAGCCAGACATTTTATATCGCTTTAAAATAAAGAATAACAAGAATCTAACCTGGTTTAAAACGCGTGTTTTGAGATGCCGTCATAGGCTACTTAAAAATTCGTTGACTCATGGTTTGATTTGAATAAGAATTAATAAGGAAGTTAAATGACATATTATAACGTTGGAAAGATTGTAAATACACAGGGATTGCAGGGTGAACTTCGTGTTTTGTCTGTAACAGATTTTGCGGACGAACGTTTTAAGAAGAAGAGTGTACTAGCTCTTTTTGATGACAAAGATAATCACATCATGGATGTTGAGATTGCGAGTCACCGTAAGCATAAGAACTTTGATATCGTTAAGTTCAAAGGGCTTTACCATATCAATGATGTAGAAAAGTATAAAGGCTGCAGTCTCAAAATTGCTGAGGAAAATCTAACAGACCTTGATGACGGTGAATTTTACTACCATGAAATCATTGGCCTTGATGTTTACGAAGGCGATAGTTTGATTGGTCAGGTCAAAGAGATTCTCCAACCGGGTGCTAATGATGTTTGGGTAGTGAAACGTAAAGGTAAAAAGGACCTGCTCTTGCCATATATTCCACCAGTGGTTCTTGATGTTGACGTCGCAGCTGGTCGTATTGAGGTTGAGCTCATGGAAGGATTAGACGATGAAGATTGATATCTTGACCCTATTTCCAGATATGTTTGCTCCCTTAGAGCATTCCATTGTTGGTAAGGCAAAGGATAAGGGGCTTCTAGAAATCAACTATCACAATTTCCGTGAAAATGCGGAAAAGGCACGTCATGTAGATGATGAACCCTATGGTGGTGGGCAAGGCATGTTGCTACGTGCCCAGCCAATTTTTGATACCTTTGATAAATTAAATGTGACTAAGCCTCGTGTTATTCTCTTGGATCCTGCAGGTCGTACCTTTGATCAGGTCTATGCAGAGGAATTGGCGCAAGAAGAGGAATTGGTCTTTATCTGTGGTCACTATGAGGGCTATGATGAGCGCATCAAAACCTTAGTGACTGATGAAATATCACTAGGAGACTTTGTCTTAACTGGGGGAGAGTTGGCTGCAATGACTATTGTAGATGCGACTGTCCGCCTGATTCCTGAGGTCTTAGGTAAGGAAGCTAGTCATAAGGATGATAGTTTCTCATCAGGGCTTTTGGAATTTCCACAGTACACTCGCCCAGCTGAGTTTCGTGGCATGAAGGTGCCAGATGTACTCTTGTCAGGTCACCATGTTAATATTCGACGTTGGCGTATGGAACAGAGTTTGCGAAAGACTTGGGAGCGTCGACCTGACCTCTTGGAAAACTACGCCTTTACAGACGAAGAACGTCACATTTTAGAAGAGATAAAAGTAGAAGGAAAATAAAATGTCAGAAGAAAAGATATATGATATTACTATTATCGGTGGTGGACCAGTAGGCCTTTGGGCTGCCTTCTATGCCGGCTTACGTGGCATGACTGTGAATATTATCGAGAGTTTGTCAGAGCTTGGTGGTCAGCCTGCCATTCTCTACCCTGAGAAGAAAATCTATGATATCCCAGCCTTTCCTCAAACGACAGGTGCCGAATTGACAGAAAATCTGTTGACCCAGCTTAAGCGTTTTGAAGATCGTGTCAGTATTCGCTTAAAAGAGGAGGTTCAAACCTTTGAAAAAACAGATGGTATCTTCACGATTGCTACTAGCAAGGGTCAACACTTGTCCAAGGCTATCGTCATTGCTTGTGGGAATGGTGCCTTCGCCCCTCGCCCTTTGGGAGTGGACAATGAAGAAGATTATGCGGACAATAACTTGTTCTACAATGTGCATAGCCTGGACCAATTTGCTGGCAAGAAGGTTGTGATTGCTGGTGGCGGTGACTCAGCTGTTGACTGGGCTAATCACTTGGATGGGATTGCTGAGAGCGTGACTTTGATTCACCGCCGTGATGCCTTTCGTGCCCATGAGCATAGTGTAGAGCTTCTTCATCAATCATCAGTTAATGTGATGACGCCTTATGTCCCCCTTGAAATCAAGGGTGAAAATGGTCTTGCTCAAAGTTTGACCGTTCAAAAAGTGAAATCAGACGAGGTTGTGGAATTGCCACTTGATGCCCTTATTGTTAGCTTTGGCTTCTCAACCAATAATAAAAACCTTCGTAACTGGAATGTTGACTTCAAACGCTCTAGTGTTACGGTTAATGCTCAGTTTGAAACTTCACAAGAAGGTGTTTATGCTATTGGTGATGCGGCAGAATATGAGGGTAAGATTGATTTGATTGCTGTGGGAATGGGTGAAGCTCCTATCGCTATCAACCAAGCTATCCAATATATTGATCCAGACGGTAAGAATCGTCCGGTTCACTCAACATCATTAATTGAAGAATAATGTCAAAAGAAGGAAAGTCTCAAAAAAAGACTTTGTCTTCAATCTAAGGAGAGACCTGTCTCTCTTTTTCATGTCTAAAAACGTGGTATAATACACCTATGGCTACAACGAAAAAAACGAAAAAAGGGTCGACTTCTAAGAACAGTAAGAAGCGGCTTACAAAAGCAGAATTAGACAGACAGAAGGCGATTAAGCGAATGCTATGGACCTTCTTTTTTGCCTTTGTCTTAATTTTCCCAGTCTTTCGATTGGGTTTCTTTGGGATTACGCTCTATAATCTCTTTCGAGTCTTCGTGGGGAGTATGGCTTATCCCTTGATTTTTGCTATCTATGTTTATCTCTTTGGCTTTAAATGGTTACGGAAACATAGTAACTACGTGACTGGATTTTGGATGGTCTTTGCAGGTCTTCTACTGGAGTTTCACGCCTATCTCTTTAGTCTAGAACGCATGAGTGGTCTGGATATTTTCCCTGGGACAAAGGACTTGCTTTTTGGGGAACTGGTCAGTGTGCAAGTAGCTCGTTTTGCGGGTGGTGGTATGTTGGGAGCTCTCCTATACCAACCGATTTCCTTCCTCTTTTCAAATATCGGTAGCTTCATGATTGGGTGCTTGATTATTCTATTGGGTGCTTTTATTCTCAGTCCTTGGGATGTTTTAGATATCATGGATTATGCAAAAGGTATCTGGCAGAGAGGTTCCGAGAAGCGTTTGGAACGAACGGCCAAACGTCAGGAGAAGAAGGCAGAACGTCAGGCTCAGAAAGAACGTGAAGCGCAAGAACGTGCTGAGGAAGAGCGTCTGGCTGATTTGACTGTCGACAAGGAGACGGGAGAAATCTTAGATGACGCCGCAGAGGAGTTACCACAAGAAACTGAGATTTTTGCATCTGAACCTGAAATCAGTGATTATGCCTCTGAGGACTACTATGATAATCTCCCTCCAGAGGATTATGAGGATTTCCAAGAAGATTATGCACCTTATCCAGAGGATGTGCCAACCGAGGAGTTTCCGCCATCTATGGTTGTTGAGGGAGATGATGCACCTGTCGAGGTTGATTTCACACCGAAGGAGCTCTTACAGTATAAATTACCTCAGATAGATCTCTTTGCACCTGATAAGCCTAAGAGTCAATCTAAAGAGAAAAACATCGTTCGTAAGAATATTCGAATCTTAGAAGATACTTTCAAGAGTTTCAATATTGATGTCAAGGTTGAGCGGGCTGAGATTGGACCGTCTGTAACTAAGTACGAGGTCAAGCCTGCTGTTGGGGTTCGGGTTAATCGTATTTCCAATTTAGCAGATGACTTGGCTCTGGCTCTTGCGGCAAAAGATGTCCGTATTGAGGCACCTATACCTGGAAAATCTTTAGTTGGTATCGAAGTACCTAATTCCGAGATTGCGACGGTTTCTTTCCGTGAACTTTGGGAACAGTCCAAGACGGATCCTAATAAGCTCTTGGAAGTTCCTCTTGGTAAGGCTGTTGATGGTTCAGCTCGTAGCTTTGACCTAGGTCGGATGCCTCACTTGTTAGTGGCTGGATCAACTGGTTCTGGTAAATCTGTTGCGGTTAATGGAATCATCTCTAGTATTCTAATGAAGGCTCGCCCAGATCAGATTAAGTTCCTCATGGTCGATCCTAAGATGGTTGAACTTTCTGTTTACAACGATATTCCTCATCTCCTTATCCCTGTGGTGACCAATCCACGTAAGGCCGCCAAGGCTCTTCAAAAAGTGGTTGATGAGATGGAAAATCGTTACGAACTCTTTAGTAAGTTTGGCGTGCGTAACATCGCAGGCTATAATGCCAAGGTTGAAGACTGGAATGCCCAGTCGCAAGAGAAACAGATCCCCTTGCCTTTGATTGTGGTTATCGTTGATGAGTTGGCTGACTTGATGATGGTGGCCAGTAAAGAAGTGGAAGATGCCATCATTCGACTTGGACAAAAAGCACGTGCGGCTGGAATTCACATGATTCTTGCCACCCAACGTCCATCGGTTGATGTTATCTCTGGTTTGATTAAGGCCAATGTGCCTTCTCGTGTGGCCTTTGCGGTGTCTTCCGGAACAGATAGTCGTACCATTTTAGATGAAAATGGGGCAGAGAAACTACTCGGACGTGGGGATATGCTTTTCAAACCGATTGATGAGAACCACCCTGTTCGTCTACAAGGTTCCTTCATTTCTGATGATGACGTGGAACGTATTGTGACCTTTATCAAGGATCAGGCTTCTGCTGACTACGATGAGAGCTTTGACCCTGGCGAAGTTTCTGAGAATGATTTTGGTGGAGGTTCGTCTGCCAATGGTGGTAGCTCGGAAGGAGATCCTCTCTTTGAAGAAGCGAAGGCCTTGGTATTGGAAACACAAAAAGCTAGCGCTTCTATGATTCAACGTCGTCTGTCGGTTGGATTTAACCGTGCCACTCGTTTGATGGAAGAATTGGAAGAAGCCGGAGTGATTGGACCAGCTGAAGGCACTAAGCCACGTAAGGTTTTGATGACTCAAGAGTGATGATGGGAAAAGTACTACCCACCATTTACATATGTTTTAAAAATAATAAAAGGATGAGAGAGTAACTGTTTCGGCGCAAATTTTCGGCTCTTTGTCAACTGTAGTGGGTGACGAAAAGCTAACATCTAGAGAGAACCTGATAGGTTTTCTCTTTTTGTATGTTCAG
>NZ_JWGQ01000033.1:0-3565 GCF_001069025.1 Streptococcus sp. 1004_SSPC
TTTTATGGTTATGAGAAGATGTTTAAGTTAATTGAGCATTTGAAACAAGCTATTGTAGACTATTTTGATTATTACAACAACAAACGAATTGGGGTAAAACTAAAAGGACTCAGTCCTGTGCAATACAGAACTAAATCCTTCGGATAAATTAATTGTCTAACTTTTTGGGATCAGTACAAAAAGGCTTTTTTCGTAGTCTGAACATTATTTGTTTTCTTTATCTAGTTTCGAGAGGAGCTGATAAAGCGAAATAAAGAAGAAAAGATTGAGTGAAATGAGAAGTCCTGACGCCCATGGTAAATCACTCTCTAAAGTTCGAAGAGGTGAGTTCCAAGCAAAGTGTGAGGCAAAGGCACCACAGGCATAGAATATACCAATAAGACGATATTTTTGATGAATGAGTTTTTGATGTGAACGCCATATCAAGACAAGCCCCATAGCAAGGAAGGATGTGTAAAGCCAGTGGGACGATATTGCCCCAATACTGCGACCAAGAATTCCCGAAATCGTATAAGAAAAACCATCAGGCAAATCTGAAAGGATATATGAAAAATCCTCACTAATCTGAAAACCAAGACCTGCTGTAATAGCAACGAGTAAGAGTCCTTTGTAACTTTTTGTAGGAACCATATAGACAGCAAAGATAAATGCTGCTAGTTTGAGAGGCTCCTCAACCAGTGGGGCCATTATAGCATCCTCAAAGCGGTAGAAGAAATTCTTTGAAGAAAGATGGGCAGTCACCCATTCATGGGAAAAAGTATTAGCATAACCTGCCAACCAACCTGTAATAAAGAGTCCGCCAATTAGAGCAAATACGAGAACAAGTGGTTTCACCTGCCATTTCTTGCCTAAGAACCGAATCAGAAATATTGCTGGAATGATGTAGCAGAGAGCAATGAGAGTTGATAGCCCGATAATTCCATAAGCAGAGCCAGACAAAGCTCCAGAAGTATATGATTGTGTATCATAGGTCAGGCCGATGGCTGACAAAAATAGAAAAAGATATAGAGTTAGTTTTCGAACCATGTATAACCTACTTTCAAAATGATACTTCCAGTATATCAAATTATTCTTTCTCTTTGAAATATTTCATTTTTTTATTTAGGGACTTGCAAAATAAAATTAATGTGATATACTTAACCAGTAAACTATTAACCGGTTAAGTATTTTGAAAGGAATATCATGAAAAAGAAACGCATTTTTGGCATAGCAGGATTGGCAGCTGTTGTTCTAGCTGCTAGTGCAGGTATTTATTATACGACTAGTCAACACGATTCAAAGGGGAATGGTGATTTGAAGGTTGTAACGAGCTTCTACCCTGTTTATGAATTCACCAAGCAGGTTGTTGGAGATGAGGGAGAGGTGTCTTATCTTATCCCTGCAGGTAGTGAGGCCCATGATTTTCAGCCTTCTACTAAGAATGTTGCTGATATTGAGAAAGCGGACACTTTTGTCTACTTAAATGAGAATATGGAAACATGGGTTCCCAAGATTGAGAAAACCATTAATACCAAAAATACTAAGGTTATCGAGGCAAGTAAAGGAATGGTTCTTTTGCCTGGTACAGAGGAAGAAGATCATGATCACGGTGGTGAAGAACATCACCATGAGTACGATCCCCATGTTTGGCTCTCACCAAAACGTTCTCAAAAATTAGTGAAAACTATTAGAGATGGTTTGATTGCTCAACATCCAGATAAAAAAGCGGTATTTACGACCAACGCAGAAAAATATCTAAAAAAATTACAAGCTTTGGATAAGGAGTATACGGAAGCATTGAGTCATACAAAACAGAAGAGTTTTGTTACACAGCACGCAGCCTTTGCCTACCTTGCTTTAGATTACGGTTTGACCCAAGTGCCAATTTCAGGTGTTTCAGCTGAATCTGATCCATCTGCAAAACGTATTGCTAGCCTTTCTAAGTATGTCAAAGAATATGACATTAACTATATCTACTTTGAGGAAAATGCTTCAAGTAGCGTTGCCAAAACCTTAGCTAATGAAGTAGGAGTTAAGACAGCAGTTTTAAATCCAATTGAATCACTAACTAAGGAACAGTTGAAAAAAGGTGAAGATTATGTCAGTGTTATGACTGAGAACCTAAAGAATCTTCGTTTAACAACAGATGTTGAAGGTAAAGCTATCCAACCTGAAACAGGAATTGATGACAAGAAAACAGTACAAAATGGTTACTTTGATGACAAAGATGTTAAAGATAGAGAACTTTCTGATTGGTCTGGTAAGTGGCAATCGGTCTATCCTTACCTCCAAGATGGTACTTTAGATCAAGTATTTGAATACAAATCTCTACTGAATAAGGATAAAACCGCACAAGAATACAAAGAGTACTACACTAAGGGCTATCAAACAGATGTTTCTAAAATTGCTATTGATGGTAAAAAGATGACTATGACTTTCACAAAGAATGATGGAAGTAGCGTGACACACACTTATCGTTATGATGGTTATAAGATTTTGACTTATGCTTCTGGTAAAAAAGGTGTCCGTTATCTCTTCACAGCAACTGACAGTCAAGCAGCAGATAATCCTTACCAGTATGTCCAATTTTCTGATCATCAAATAGATCCAACAAGCGTAGCACATTTTCATATTTTCTTTGGTAATAGTAGTCAAGAAGAAATTCTAAAAGAAATGGACAACTGGCCAACTTACTACCCTGGAAAACTTAGCGGATTTGAAATTGCACAAGAAATGGTCAGTCACTAAGGTTATTAAATCACTCATTTTGAGTGATTTTTATTTTTTAAAAAAGCCATTTATTTCTTAAGATATTAGAAAAATGACTAGTGTAATTATTTTAAAATAAGACTTTCAATGTAAAAAGTATTTCTAAGAAAATCATGTAAAATTATTAAATAATTACTACTTTTTTTCACCTTTTAGTGGTACAATGATATTATGATTTTCAGATAATCAGGAGAGACCTATGAACCAGTATTTAGTAGCGATACACTATATTCAACTGCTTCAAGCAGAACTCAATATTCTTAATCGTGATGCACGCTTGCTTTTTGATCTCAAGATTGATCCCAATCTTGCTAAACGTGAGCTTGCTGATTTAAAAGTATCTCTATCTAAATTATCTGATAAAAACCTTTATATCGAAGGTACAATCTGGTATCAACCAAGTTTATTTGCTATTATCGATCAAAATTTAGGGGTTATTGATGACTGGCTTAAGGAATTAGATGACTTCTTTGAATTTAGTTACGGTACAACAGTCTACACTGTTTTGAAAGAGAACGAAAATCGAAGTTATGACTTATTGCTTGGTCTTTATAGCCGTCTTGAATACGTTATCTCAGATATAAAAAATTGCCGTTAGATTGCTAACGGCTTTTGATATGTCAAGAAATTTAGTTTATGTTTTAAATAGGATCTTTTCTACCATTTGTCAAGTCTATCAAGGCTTTAAGTAAAAAAAGGGATAAGACAGTAGCTATTCCGAAGTTACTGTCTTATTTTTAATCCTTTTTGATTCATAAATGGGCATGCTAAAAAAACACCTCATCTGGTATTTTTTGAAACAAGGTGTTACAATAAT
>NZ_JWGQ01000034.1:0-36484 GCF_001069025.1 Streptococcus sp. 1004_SSPC
TCGAAACAGCTTATTTATAATATCATCTCTGCTTAAACTTGTCAATAACTTTTTTAAAGTTTTTTACCTTTTTTATTACTGAACAAGTTGTTTAGGACTTTATTAGTTTATCAAGTTTAATAAATAAAGTCAACAAATTCTTCTTTTTGAAAAACAAAAAGAAGATACTAGTGACCTTCTTTTAGAATTTTATAGTGCTGCACGCATGCGTGCTTGTGAATTTTCGACATTACGAATTGAACGTGGTAAGAAAGCACGAATATCATCTTCTTTATAACCCACTTGCAATCTCTTATCATCAATCAAGATTGGACTCTTCAAAATTCTAGGATTGTCTTGAATCAAATCAATTACTTCACTGACGCTAAGCTCATCAATATCACAATTTAAAGCTTTAGCATAGCGATTTTTTGATGAAACGATGCTCTCAACACCATTCTCTGTCTTTGAAAGGATAGTAAGGATTTCTTCTTTTGTAAGTGGTTCTTTACCAAGATTTTGTTCTTTATAAGGAAGTTGATGGTTGTTCAACCATGTTTTTGCTTTTTTACAACTTGTACAACTTGAAATTGTATAAATCTTAATCATGTTAATTCTCTCTTTCTGTCACATGATACTATTATCTTATCACCGTCTTTGATTTATTAAATCGGTCTAGCGACCTATTTTGAATCTGGGGTGTATCCGCTTTTTCAACTTGTATTGCTCTTGTTTCCTTCTTAATTCAAAGCAAAAAGAAAAGAACCTTTTGGGCTCTTTAACACTTATTCTTCAATTTCAATGGTTGAATCAAGATCTAGAACGAGATCATCAGCCGTGTCTTCAACTTGTGTACCTTCAAGAACATCGTCTTCATCTGTCTCAATCAAACCGTAGTGTACGCGTACTTTATGATCGATTTCTTCAAAAATCTCTGGGTGATCTGCTAAATATTTCTTAGCATTTTCAGATCCTTGACCAATTTTCTCCCCATTATATGAGAACCAAGCCCCGGCTTTTTGAATAATACCTAAATCACTTGCAATTTTTACAAGTTCACCAGTTTGTGAAATTCCTTCGCCGTACATAATTTCAACAAAAGCTTCTTTAAATGGTGGAGCAACTTTGTTTTTAACAACCTTAATCTTGGTTTCCTTACCTACATTTTGGTCCTTTTTGTCACCGGTTCCTTTAATTTGTGTATTACCACGTACATCAAGGCGTACTGATGCATAGAATTTTAAAGCACGTCCACCTGGGGTAGTCTCTGGGTTACCAAACATGATGCCAACTTTTTCACGCAACTGGTTAATAAAGATGGCGATCGTTTTTGTTTTATTAATAGATGCAGAAAGTTTACGCATGGCTTGACTCATCATACGTGCTTGAAGTCCTACATGACTGTCACCAATATCTCCATCAATTTCTGCACGTGGTACCAAGGCCGCAACTGAGTCAACAACAACCAAATCCACTGCACCAGAGTCAATCAGCTTACCTGCAATTTCCAGACCTTGCTCACCAGAATCAGGTTGTGACAAAAGAAGCTCATCGATATTAACACCTAGAGCTGCTGCATAAGCAGGGTCAAGAGCATGCTCGGCATCGATAAAAGCTGCGATGCCACCTTCTTTTTGAGTCTGAGCAACTGCATGAAGAGCAACGGTTGTTTTACCTGATGATTCCGGTCCGTAAATTTCAATAATACGACCTTTAGGATAACCACCCGCACCAAGAGCAATATCCAAAGCTAGCGAGCCTGAGCTCATAACCTGAACTTTTTGCTCTGCACGCTCACCAAGACGCATAACTGCACCCTTACCAAAATCTTTTTCAATATTTTTTAATGCATCGTCGAGTGCTTTGCGACGCTCATCACCGAACTTCTTTGTGATTTCTTCTGTTTTCTTTGTTTTCTTAGCCACTTAATTTCCTCTTCTTCCTATGATAAATAACAAACTTAAATCAAGTTGTCTTCTTGTAATAAAGCTTGGCGAACTAGGTTAAAGGCATAGAGTGTACTGATATATCTGACATCAGATCGACTCCTTTCACCTATAACAACCTTAATTGACCGCACTTGGTTTCTATCGGCAATACCAATAAAGACTGTACCTACTTGATGCCCTTCCAATGTATCTGGTCCTGCCACTCCAGTAAGCGCAATTCCGTAATCACTATCTGTCTTAGCTCGGGCACCCTCAGCCATTTTTTCTGCTGTAAAATGACTAACAACACCATTCTCTTCTAATTTAGATAAGGGAATATCCAACATTTTAGCTTTTTCTTCAATGCTATAGGTAACAAAACCACCCTTGAATACTTGTGAAGCTCCAGAAAAATCAGCAACACTAGCTTGAAATAAGCCAGCTGTTAAACTTTCAGCTGCAGTAATAGTTTTGCCATATTTCTTAAGCAAATAGAACACTTCATAAGCTAAGCTGTTTGATTCTCCATATCCATATATGAGGTCAGACAAGCTTTTTCCATCTAGAGTTTTAGTAGAACGAATTTGTTCTTCTAAAACATCTAGTTTTCGATCCGCTTCTTCTTGCGACGATGCCTTTGTTGATAAGCGAAGGGTCACTTCTCCCACTTTAGCATAGGGCGCAATGGTTGGGTCCGTTTGGTTAACAATGAGATCTTTAAGAATAGTCACCAATTGACTTTCTCCAACACCAAAAAACCTTAGGACTCTAGAATAAAGAGTAGTATGATTCTCTGTAAGAGCTGGAATAAGCTCTTGGTTCACCATAGGTTTGAGTTCACTTGGTGGACCAGGCAAAACGACATAGGTCACCCCTTGAGCAGTAATAATCCCCCCAACTGCTAGACCTGTGAGATTTTGCAAGGGTACGGATCCCTCAACAATTTGCGCTTGGCGTTCATTATTAGGTGTTCGTGTGTGTTTAGGACGAGTAGCAAAGAAACTATCCAGTTTTTTACTAGCCTCCTCATCAAAAACAAGTTCTTTTCCTAAAAATTTAGCCAGTGTTTGCTTGGTTAAGTCGTCCTCAGTAGGGCCAAGTCCACCACAAAGTATGACTAAATCGCTACGTTGACTAGCCTGATCAAGAACTGAAAGTAGGCGGTTTTCATTGTCTCCTACTGCTGTGTGAAAATACACGTCAATTCCTAGTTCAGCTAGTTTCTCAGATAAAAATTGGGCATTGGTATTGGTGATTTGCCCGGTTAGGATTTCAGTTCCTACTGCAATCAATTCAGCTTTCATTGGTTCACCTATATTACTATTCGTAAAATAATCTCAATAACATGTTTGTTTATAAACTAACACGTTTTTCTCGTCTTGTCAATCAAATCTACTCATTTCTTTGAAATCACAGTTATTTTCATGATCATTCACAAATCCTGCGGCTTGTAAAAATGAATATATAGTAGTCGGTCCTAAAAATTTGAACCCTCTCTTTTTTAGATTTCTGGCAATCTGTTGGGATAAATCAGTTGATGATGGGACATCCTTATATGTGGGAACATTATTTATCAAGGGCTTTCCGTCAAAGTAATGCCAAAAATAATGGGACAGAGAGCCAAATTCATCTTGGAGTTTTAGTACTTGTTTGGCATTATTTACGGTTGCTTCTAGCTTAAGTTTGTGCCTAATGATGTCTGGATTTTGAAGCGCATCTTCAAGTTCACTTAGACTAAACCGGGCAACACGCTCAATATCATAGTCATGAAAAACACGATTAAAGGCCTGGCGTTTATTTAAAACAGTTAACCAAGAAAGGCCTGACTGATAACTTTCTAAGCAAAGCAGCTCAAAAAGTTTTTGGTCGTCACCAATAGGCTTTCCCCACTCCTTGTCATGATAATCACAATATAATTTATTGTTTGTTGGAACCCAACGACAACGATTGACCATTACTTACCTCATTTCATCAACATTTTAAGAGCTGATTTAATGTATTGCTCTGCCGTTTCATTAGTACCTTCGAAGAAGACCTTGATTTTCTTAAGTTCTGCGGCTTTATAACCAAGAGCAAGCAAGGCTTCCATAGCCTCATCCAACTGATGATTCCCTTCAGGTTGACTTGGTGTCGTCTTGGTCGTTTCTGTTGGTAACTCTGCAAATTTCCCTGCCAAATCCAGAACCATTTGTTGAGCTGTCTTTTTACCAATCTTTGGAAACTTCATCAAGTACTTGATGTCACTATTATCAACGGCAGCAACCAGGCCTTGATTATCATCTACAGCAACAATAGCTAGAGCAGTCGTCGGACCTATTCCAGAAACTGAAATAAGCTTAAGGAAGACCTCTTTTTCATCTTCAGTATGGAAACCAAAAAGAAGATGAGCATCATCTCTAATAACCTGATGAAGGTAGACTTGGATAGTCTGATTCAGTTGGTCAGAAAAACTATATGGATTCGCTACAGTGATAATATAACCTAAGCCGTTTGCTTCTATAACAATATACTTGGCGGTAATTTTCACTAGAGTTCCCTTGATGTAATCATACATAGCGTGTGATTTCCTTTCTCGTTCGTTTCTTCAATGGGTTGCTTTATCATTTTATACTTGTAAGATAATTGTCTTGAATGTTTATTTGTCATCTCAAGCACTGCTGTACTATTGTAACAAAAAATCCACTCGAAAGTGGATTCTGTCTGCTCTATTTTAAGGATGACTACTCGTCTTTAAAGTATCTGTAATCATCTTTAGGCCTAATAGAATATATGTTACAACGCCTAAAGTAAAGGCAATGCTAGAAACATTTACGAGAGTATTCTCCAAACTTGGTTGACCTAACCAGGCCAAAATATAGAAAATCAAGCTAGTCGCTAAAAATGTTAAGCCTACAAGTAAAAAGTGTTTATTAGTTTTTGTTAGGTGTCTCATCACTCTACCTCCTAACTTAAAAATCAGGCAATCATCCTACAATGATCCGCTAAAACATTAGAAGATTCCTTGTCTTCATCACTATTATAAATCTAACATTCCTATTCGTAAAGTAAGACGAAAAAAAGTTTTAATACTTCCCTAGGTCACGTAGACTGGTATGATTTTCTTGAATTCGACGGAACATTTTTTCCATATCAGACTTTGTAAAGTTGACAAGTACAGGACGTCCGTGAGGGCAATTATAGGGATTTTTACACTGTGCAAGCTGTACTAGGAGGTCACGCGCAGAGTAATCATCAAGAGCATGATTGGCCTTGATTGAACGTTTACAACTCATCATGATGGCCAACTCAGCACGGTAGGTCTTAACAGACACTTCATTCGTCAAAAGAAGCATGTCACACATTTCATAGACTGCTGATTCAATCTCTTCTTCCTTCATCCAGATAGGATGTTCACGAAGAATGAAGGTATTATTCCCATAAGGCTCTAAATAGATACCAACCTGATTCAGAAGAGACATTTTTTCTTGTAAACTAATGTAATCTGAACCTGAAAATTCAAAGAGATAGGGAACCAAAAGCTGTTGTAAACTGCTGTCAACCTCACCAATCTTTTCGCGATAGTACTCATACTTGACACGTTCTTGGGCAGCATGCTGGTCAATGATATAAAGGCCACCTTGTCCTTGGGCAAAGAGGTAGGTTCCATGCATTTGACCAAAGAACTCCAATTCAGGAAAGGTTGATGTTTCCTCATTGGTCAGATTTTCAAGCATGCGCTTCAGTTTCGACTTGTTTTTATAGTCAAGTTTTTCGTGTTCACTATCACTTTCATCTACTGAACGTTGTGCCTGTTTAACAGAAGGTTGCGGTTTGTTTTTTACTGATGAAACTGAAGACTCTGATACAAGAGGTTTGATATCCTCTTGAACTGTCTCTGGTTTGACAAAAAAATCATTACGACTGCTATCATAGTAAAGATTGGTCTGTTTGAGTGGAAGACTGGTTTGAACTGATTTAGCTGCACCTCTGGTACTAGACTTGGCCAAATTTTCAAGGGCATCAGGGATCAAATCCTGCTCTCTAAGGCTTTGAGCAATGGCAGAGCTGATAAGGGCCATGAGCTCTTTTTCTTTAGAGATACGTACTTCCTGCTTGGTTGGGTGAACATTGACATCGGCCAAGTAGGGATCAATCTGAATATCAATAACTGCAATAGGGAAGCGTCCTACCATGAGTTTAGAACCATAACCATCAAAAATGGCACGGTTAAGCAGGAAGTTTTTTATATAGCGTCCATTAATGAGAATCGTGATGTAGTTACGATTCGCACGGGTTAACTCAGGGAGACTAACATATCCAGAAACTTCAAAATCAAGGTCAGAATTTGAAATCTCCACCATTTTTTTAGCCGTTGTCAAACCATAAATACCAGCAATAGCTTGACGGAGGTCTCCAGTACCTGATGTCTGTGTCAACTGACGACCATCATTAAGCAAGGTAAAGGCAACCTCGGGATGAGCTAGACTCAGACGATTGACAACATCAACAATATGAGCCAACTCAGCCTGTAAACTCTTCATATACTTGAGACGAGCTGGGGTGTTATAAAATAGATTTTCAACGGTAATCTTTGTTCCAACTGGTGTTGAAATAGGATCCTGACTCTCAATTTCTCCAGCTTTAGCAACCAGTTTAGTCCCATAGGCTTCTCCATCCGCTGCTGTCACAATAGTTAGATGACTGATAGAAGCTATAGAGGGCAGAGCCTCACCTCGAAAACCAAGGGTCCGAATACGAAAGAGATCTCCTTGATTTTTGATTTTACTTGTTGCATGACGGCGCAAACTCATGGCCACATCAGCTTGAGCCATTCCTTCGCCATTGTCTGTGATTTGAATTTTTGAGAGACCTGATTCTTCAACTTCAATGGTAATCTGAGTGCTACCGGCATCAATAGCATTTTCCACCAACTCTTTGACAACACTGGCTGGGCGCTCTACGACCTCACCAGCAGCAATCTGGTTGGCTAACACCTCAGGCAATTCGATGATTTTTGTCATAATTATTATTTTCCCTTCTAAAAGGTTGAGAGATCACTGTTTCTAACTGTTACTGATGCTTCCTATAAAGCCATAACTCACACACAACTGTTAGCCAAGATAAGGCTGTGGCTATAATAATCATATCCCCATGACGAAAGTTGAACCAAATGAGCCCAGAAAAAATCAAGAGGTAGACGATTTGGAAAATCCATTGGTAGGTTTTGGGTGAGCTTGTCAAATCCATAAACTGCTTAACAAAGAAATAAAGCAAGAGTAAGTTCAGTGTCAGCGCCTTTTCAAAAGGTGTAAAAAAGCTCAAAATCAGACTGCAGGCAAGAAAAATTCCTGCTAGCCATTTCATTATAGATTTCATGTGATTACCTCGTCAGTACGTTTTCATTAAGTATAGGGGTTTTCGAAAATATTTTCAACCACTTAGACAGCATATAGGACCACATAGACAAGCGCTATTGCTGTGAACGAGTAAATAGTGTTTAATAAAAGTGTGAAAGAGAGGAGACCTCCTCAATTACCAATAAGAAAGGATAGTTATGAAAATAAAAGTTCAGATTGACTCGGTATTTCAAGAAGAAACGTTGCAGATTCAGGCTCCTAGTCGAACGCCTAAGATTCAGCAAGTCGTCGAGTTTGTCGAATCTTTGGATAACAACCACCGACTCAAAGGAAAAAAAGATGGAGAAACTTATCTTATCGAACCCAAAGCTATTTCCAGAATTTACATCGAAAATCGACAAGTTCTAGCTGAAACTATTCAAGGAGAGTACCCCTTAGGCTTACGTCTCTATCAAGTTTTAGAAAAACTGCCATCTTACTTTATCAAAATTTCACAATCAGAGATTGTCAACCTCAAAGAAATTGAACGCTTCAACATTACCCCTAACGGCCTCGTTGAAATTCACCTTAAAAACAAGGAAACTACCTACTCATCACGCCGTTACCTCAAAGCAATAAAGGAGAAATTACAATGAAAAAGCAACTTTTTAAATCAGGCACAAAGGGCATCCTTATCGGACTTGCCGTATCCATGATTATGTCTCTTATCTGGGCACCAAGCTACATGCCTCTGAATCCCCATTCAGGCATTGGACAATGGATGACCTCTCATCAGATCCATGGATCTATTATCTTAGCCTATTGCCTCACCACTTGGTTTGCTATCGGTAGCTTCTTTGAAGTCGCTAGTTATATTTTCCGTAAGGCTGAGTGGAGTTTACTTCGTGCAACCCTCACTCACTACGCCTTGACCTGTCTAGGTTTCATTCCACTAGCTACCCTCAGCGGATGGTTCCCTCTACGTTTAACTTTCTACTTGGAGCTAGTCATTGAATTCAGCCTTATCTATCTCCTCGTTTGGGCCTTCTCTTATTGGAAAATGAAAAAGGATATTGAACAACTCAACCAAGAATTGAAACACCTATAGAAGACAAGAAGCCTGTCAATCGACAAGCTTCTTTTATAGTTTCTGTTTTAAATCTGCTACAGCCATCATGACCTGCATCGGTGTCATATTGTAAATGTCCAAATCACGTAACTCTTGAAGAACTGGATTTTCAGTGAAATCATCAAAGAGAGAGATTTGCTCGTTGATATGTGTTTCAGTGGCAGGCTTCTCTTGAGGCGATACCTTTTCCTGGGGTTGGATGGTAACTGTCTCGCCCTCTAGTTGTGTCAAAATGGTGCCAGCACGTTCCAGTAAATCTGCTGGTAAACCTGCTATCTTAGCTACATGAATACCATAAGATTTATCGGCTGGGCCATCGACAATCTTGTGAAGGAAAGTCACCTCTCCGTCCTTTTCAAGTGTCGCAACATGGACGTTGACAAGGTGTGGCAAACTGTTTGATAGGGCTGTCAACTCATGATAATGGGTGGCAAACATGGTCTTAGCCCCGACCTTGTCATGAATAAACTCAATAATAGACTGGGCCAAAGCCATACCATCATAAGTGGCCGTCCCACGCCCCAACTCATCAAAAATAATCAAGGAATTAGGTGTCCCCCGCTTAATAGCCTGATTAGCCTCCATCATCTCAACCATAAAGGTAGACTGACCTGAAATCAGGTCATCTGCAGCACCAATACGTGTATAGATGGCATCAAAAATCGGTAAATCAATGCTATCTGCTGGCACATAAGAGCCCATCTGAGCCATAACAACTGACAAAGCCAACTGACGCATATAGGTGGATTTACCACTCATATTTGGTCCCGTGATGAGCTGAACATTGGTCTGACTGTCAAAGGTAATGGTGTTTGGAATGTATTCCTGAACACCCATAACCTTCTCAACCACCGCATGACGCCCTTGATCAATAACGATACGATGCTCCTCATTGAACACAGGGCGAACATAATGATTAGTCTCCGCTATAACAGCCAAACTCTGGAGCACATCGACTGTCGCAATGGCCTTAGCCAAAGACTGCAAACGGTCGATATAGCATTCAACCTGCTCACGGACACGCATGAAAATATCATACTCTAGGGTTGATGATTTTTCACGCGCCTCAAGCATCTCACCTTCAATCTTAGCCAACTCAGCGGTTCCAAAGCGCTCCGAATTTTTCAGGGTTGCCTTACGGAAGAAATGGTCAGGAACCAAGCTAAGGTTAGAGTTGGTCACATGGAAATAATAGCCATCTTTACGGTTATAATCAATTTTTAGTGTTGTAATACCAGATGCTTCACGTTCTTTAGCTTCGATATCCGCGATCCATGATGTTCCCTCACTCATCACCTTGCGATACTTGTCCAAGGTCTCATCAAAACCAGCACGGATAATGCCACCTTCTGTAATGGTTGCAGGAGCATCTGGATCAATAGCCGACCGAATCAAACTCTCTAATTCTGGCAGAGCATCTAACTCTTGTAAAAGACGTGACAAGGCATCTTCATTAAAAGACTCCAAAATCGCCTTAATCACCGGTACTTGAGCCAAAGTATGACCTAGTTGAATCAAATCTTTAGGGTTAGCCTTTCCGAAGGAAACACGACTAGCCAAGCGCTCAATATCGTAAACCCCTTTTAGACTCTCGGTCAAGTCACTACGCTCAAAGAAATTGTCCAAGAAAACTTGGATGATATTCTGACGCTCAGTGATAGTGGCTTGATTCACTAAAGGACGATCAATCCAAGTTCGCAAGAGACGCATTCCCATAGCTGTCTTGGTTTCATCCAAGAGCCAGAAAAGAGATCCGTGTTTCTTGCCCGTTCTAGCATTTTCCAGTAAATCCAAACTTGACTTGGTCGCATAGGACATCTGCAAGTAATCTTTAATCTCATAGTGCTGAGCCTTTTGTAAATGACTGAGCTCTCGCATCTGAGTACGATGAACATACTGGAGAAGTTTACCCGCCACACTGCTTTCCAAATCTGTCAAACTAGTGTCAATCAAGTGGACATCATCGTAAACCTCTGTTTCCTTGGAGAGAAGCAGGTTGAGTTGCTTCACCAAAACTTGTTCGTCAGCTTCAGGTAAATCATAACCAACCACTACTTCACGTGTCTTAAGATTCTGAATTTCACTACAAACTGAACTGAAATCATCCAACTCTGTCGCAAAAAATTCACCCGTTGACACATCCATATAGGCCAGGCCGAATCGACTTCCAACCTTGTCAATGGCTACCAAGAAATTATTGGCATTATCAGGTTTAGAGCTGTCAACCACTGTACCTGGTGTGATAACCTGAACGACCTCACGCTTTACCACACCGACAGCCTGCTTAGGATCCTCCATCTGCTCAGCAATGGCTACCTTATAGCCCATCTCAACCAAGACATCAATATAGGCTTGAGCTGAATGATAAGGAACACCAGCCATAGGAATAGGATTATCTGCATTCTTATTACGACTGGTTAGGCTAATTTCCAAAATCTGGGCAGCCTTAACGGCATCATCATAAAATAATTCGTAAAAATCGCCCATACGGAAGAGCAAAAAAGCATCTGGATAATTTTCCTTGATATCCAAATACTGCTGCATTCCTGGAGATATTTTTTCCTTAGCCATGTCTTAACTCCTCGTTAATCCTTTCTTCGATAGACTTGGTCACATATTGGATCAAGTCACTGGCATCCTGCATCTTTTGACGGTAATCCTGAACAATGGGCAAATTTTCCAACTCATTCTGAATCAAATCTGCCTGCTCACCAGCCTCCTCATAGGCACGTTGTTTCTCAATTTTTTGAAAAAGCACCGCTTCTTGTTGATAGGACTTCATCTGTCCAGCTAGATCACTAATCTGAGGGATCTGTCCAATAGCTTTCTCAGCCTCTTGAAAAGCAAGAACCGCCTCATGGTGTTTGAGGAGGTCAATTAACTCTTCTTTGGCTTTTTGAAAATCCTGATGAAGAGTGTTCATCAGTGAAACTCGCTTTCCAATCTTTCAGCAACCACTGCGTCCTTACAGATTACCAATAGGGTATCTGCACCAGCAACGGTTCCTAAAATTTCAGGATTTCCATCACTATCAATTAGGTTGGCCAAAACATCTGCTTCACCCAATTCTGTATGGAGAACCAGCATAAACTGGGCACGGGAAACTGATTTGACATAGTCCTTAGCCGTAGGATCCAAACTTGGAAGCACGTGCTCAGACAAACTATAATAGAGTCTGCCTTCTTCATCACGAAGCTTCAAGAGGCCAATTTCACGCAAGTCACGTGACAAGGTAGCCTGAGTAACCGTGATACCTTCCGCCTCTAGGCGTTGCTTAATTTCCTCTTGTGTCCCAATCTTATCTCTTGAAATCATCTGTTTGATAACAGCTTGACGATCTCTCTTCATTATCTTTCCTCTTTTTATGTATGTTCTTTGCATATTATAACAGAATTTTTGTATTTTTTCATGCAATACTTCCTAATAGATGCTTTCTTGTCCCTACCCTATTAACTAAAATAATGGTAAAATAGGTATGAATGACAAGATTTGAAATGGAGTACCTATGAATACTAAAGAACTCATTGCAGCAGAAATTGCCAAAGTTGTTCCCGAATTGGAGCAAGAAAACATTCAAAATCTGCTTGAAACCCCTAAAAATGCTGACATGGGGGACCTCGCCTTTCCTGCCTTCTCATTGGCTAAAGTCTTGCGCAAGGCCCCTAAAATGATTGCAGCAGACATCGCTGAAAAAATTGATGCTTCAAACTTTGAAAAAGTTGAAGCTGTTGGTCCTTACATCAACTTCTTCCTTGATAAATCAAAAATCTCGGCGGACGTTCTTGGACAAGTCATCGCTCAAGGCAGCCACTACGCTGACCAAAACATCGGTCACGGACGTAACATTGCCTTTGATATGTCTAGTCCTAACATCGCTAAACCTTTCTCTATCGGTCACTTGCGTTCAACAGTTATCGCTGACGCTCTTGCCAACATCGTAGCTAAACAAGGCTACAAACCAGTCCGCATCAATCACTTAGGTGACTGGGGTAAACAGTTTGGTATGCTGATTGTTGCCTATAAGAAATGGGGTAGCGAGGAAGCTGTCAAAGCCAACCCTATCAATGAACTCCTTCAACTTTATGTGCGTATCAATGCCGAAGCTGAAAAAGACCCATCTGTAGATGAAGAAGCTCGTGAATGGTTCCGTAAATTGGAAGCTGGTGACGAGGAAGCAACTGCCCTCTGGCAATGGTTCCGTGACGAAAGCTTAGTAGAATTCAACCGTCTCTATGATGAACTTGATGTTTCATTTGATAGCTACAACGGTGAAGCTTTCTACAATGATAAGATGGATGAAGTCGTTGACATCTTGACAGAAAAAGGACTTCTCCAAGAATCTCAAGGTGCCCAAGTGGTTAACCTTGAAAAATACGGTATCGAACACCCAGCCCTCATCAAAAAATCAGATGGTGCAACACTCTACATCACACGTGACTTGGCTGCTGCCCTCTACCGTAAACGTACTTACGACTTTGCCAAAGCCATCTATGTGGTTGGTAATGAACAATCTGCTCACTTCAAACAGTTGAAAGCTGTCCTTAAAGAAATGGGCTACGACTGGTCTGACGACATGACTCACGTTGCCTTTGGTCTAGTAACTAAGAACGGTAAGAAATTGTCAACTCGTAAGGGTAACGTTATCTTACTTGAGCCAACTATCGCTGAAGCTGTTAACCGTGCTCAAGCTCAAATCGAAGCTAAGAATCCAAACTTGCCTAACAAGGAAGCTGTTGCTCATGCTGTTGGTGTCGGAGCTATCAAGTTCTACGACCTTAAGACAGACCGTATGAATGGTTACGACTTCGACCTTGATGCTATGGTATCCTTCGAGGGAGAAACTGGACCTTACGTTCAATATGCACACGCTCGCATCCAATCTATCTTGCGTAAGGCCGACTTCACGCCATCTGAAGATGCTACATACAGCCTAAACGACGTTGAAAGCTGGGAAATCATCAAACTCATCCAAGACTTCCCACGTATCATCAACCGTGCTTCAGACAACTTTGAACCATCTATCGTTGCTAAATTTGCTATCAGCTTGGCCCAAGCCTTCAACAAATACTATGCGCACACACGTATCTTGGACGAAAGCCCAGAACGTGACAGCCGTTTAGCTCTTTGCTACGCAACAGCAACAGTCCTCAAAGAAGCCCTTCGCCTTCTCGGTGTTGAAGCTCCAGACGAGATGTAAGCCATATTTAAAACGTCTAAGGGCGTTTTTTTAGTGACCAAAAAAAGAACCCAACACATCATATTGAGCTCTTTTGGAGATTATGAAAAAGAAAAGTTCGTTGTTCTACAAAAAGTGCAAGCCAACGAGACTTACTGAACAGCGTTCAGTAAAAGTTATTTAGGAGACTTATAGTATAACCTCCCTACCTTAAAGAAACCTTAAATCGCAGCAAAAAAATCCCCAAAGGGATTTTCACAGCAGTCCAAAGACCACTGAAAAGATACGATTGTACAGGCTTCCCAACCTCTTCTTCCTAATCCTCCAAGGTGACCGCTTGTCCAATAGAATCTTTATATAACTATATCACCTTGTTTTGGAAGGGTTTTCAAGTATTTTCTTAAAATATCCTAATAAAACCTCAAAAAAGAAGAAAAAAGCCTAGATTTCTAGACTTTCTTCGGGGAGATTTGTTATGAAAAAATTATGTTTACCTCTAGCTCACAAAAGCTAGCTGCTTTATTAGGATGGTTATAATATATCTTAATAAGCTTAAAGGTAACTTAAGAAATTATTATCTTGCATCACTTTTTAAAATAATAAGCAAAATAAGTAATAATAAGGAACCATTAGGAATATCCATATCTAAAAACCAAGAGGGGGCTTTGATACTTCCAAGATCATTCATGATGCGGATGATATTATAAGCAATGCTTACTATTAAGAGACTAAGTTCCGGTAAACAGTTAAATCGTCCTTTTAAGATTACTAACTTCTCCTTCCTGACAGTTTTCTAGCGATGACTCTATTATAAGTCTGAAAAGAGCACAAAACTGGTGACATAAATGTCACCATCAAAAAAAGCAGGTCTAACCTGCTTTTTTACTGTATTGCTTCAATTAGTCACCCAAACCGATGCGTTCGAAGATCTCATCCACACGTTTAGTGTAGTAAACAGGGTTGAAAATCTCGTCGATCTCTTCTTGGGTGAGGCGAGAAGTTACCTCTGGATCTGACTCAAGAAGTGGTTTGAAGTCTACTTGGTTATCCCATGATTGAGCAGTCTTTGGTTGAACAAGGTCGTAAGCTTGCTCACGTGTCATACCTTTTTCAATCAAAGTAAGCATCGCACGTTGGCTGAAGATCAAACCAAATGTAGAGTTCATGTTGCGGATCATGTTTTCTGGGAAGACTGTCAAGTTCTTAACGATGTTTCCGAAACGGTTGAGCATGTAGTCAATCAAGATGGTTGTATCTGGTGTGATGATACGCTCAGCTGATGAGTGAGAGATATCACGTTCATGCCAGAGTGACACATTTTCATAAGCTGTTACCATGTGACCACGGATAACACGTGCAAGACCTGTCATGTTTTCAGAACCGATAGGGTTACGTTTGTGAGGCATTGCTGAAGACCCTTTTTGTCCTTTGGCAAAGAACTCTTCCACTTCACGTTGTTCTGATTTTTGAAGACCACGGATCTCAGTCGCCATACGCTCGATAGAAGTTGCGATGCTAGCAAGAACTGCAAAGTACTCAGCATGAAGGTCACGAGGAAGTACCTGTGTAGAGATTTCTTGAGCACGGATACCAAGCTTGTCGCAGACGTATTTTTCAACGAATGGTGGGATGTTGGCAAAGTTACCAACCGCACCAGAAATCTTACCAGCTTCCACACCAGCAGCTGCATGCTCGAAACGCTCGATATTGCGCTTCATTTCGCTGTACCAAGTTG
Organism: Streptococcus sp. 1004_SSPC; assembly: GCF_001069025.1. Taxonomy (NCBI): domain Bacteria; kingdom Bacillati; phylum Bacillota; class Bacilli; order Lactobacillales; family Streptococcaceae; genus Streptococcus; species Streptococcus sp. 1004_SSPC. The sequence continues at coordinate 15,263 of NZ_JWGQ01000034.1, forward strand.
CCAATTTAAGACCAAAAGTTGTTGGCTCAGCGTGCACACCGTGGGTACGACCCATCATGATGGTGAACTTGTGTTCTTTCGCTTTGTCAGCGATGATATTAAGGAAGTTTTCAAGGTCCTTGCGGATGATATCGTTGGCTTGTTTGTAGAGATAACCATAGGCAGTATCTACCACGTCAGTAGAAGTCAAACCATAGTGAACCCACTTACGCTCTTCACCAAGCGTTTCAGAAACCGCACGTGTGAAGGCAACCACATCGTGACGAGTTTGCTGCTCGATTTCAAGAATACGGTCGATGTCAAAGTCCGCTTTTTCACGAATCAAAGCCACATCTTCCTTAGAGATTTCTCCCAATTCAGCCCATGCTTCGTCAGCCAAGATTTCCACCTCAAGCCAAGCACGGTATTTATTTTCTTCAGTCCAAATGTTCGCCATTTCTGGGCGAGAGTAACGTTCGATCATGTTTAAGATACCAAGGGCGACTAGAAAGCGACTGAATTTTAGGAAACCAACGACGGACGCTTGCGTCCTAGGAGGTTTATCTAAATTCCGAGCTTTCCGCCCGGGTTCAGTTCTGCAAACTAGATGCCCATTTCCTTTCTATGTTTACAATTAGGAAGTCCGTAGCCCGTATTCAGTTTTAGTGAATACGAGTACCCTTGTTCCTTTCTTTTTATTTATATTTTGTTTAAATGATATCACTAATATAGCCATCATTAGTAGTACACAAACAATTGCTCCTATGAAAAAATAAATCCTTTGTTTTAAAGAATAATTGTTCTTTTCTCTATCAGTAGTAATATTATTTGCTGTTTGAGACTTCCAATCACTTGGTTCTCCCATTCCTAGAACTCCCATTACACAACCTATAAAACATATTATTAACGATAGAATAAGCCAAAGCTTCATTTGTATTGACCACCCACTAATTTACTCTGTCTATATTCGAATGCTTCAGCGTTCTCATTTAATTCTATAGTTAACTCTTCGTGTTTATCTAAAAGTGCCTTAATTTTTTCAAATGGAACCTTGAAGTACTCTTTACGGTTATTTACTTTATTAACCTTATACTCACTAAGTTGATTATGTAATTCAGTCTCTAGTGCAAAAGCTTCTTCACTAAAAATTAAAGCATGGACATCAAATTGAAAAGGTACTGATGCGCTACTTAATTCCCTGATGCGTTCAAGAGGTTCTAAACGACGAGTAACTCCAATTTTATAAACATCTTCACCAAAAGAACCAATGTTAGAAATGACATATACGTAGCCGGCTGTTGCATGACCTTCACGATAATCAATATCTTCTTCGATTTCATCTAATTCAGATAATTTACCTTGGTACTCAGATAACTGTCTCTGAAGTTCTTCAAACTCTTCACCAGTGGCATTTTTCAAAAGTTCCTCAACCTTAGAAACCATATTTTTAAAGTGGGTTCTATCTTTTTCCAATTGCTTTCGACGTGCTTTAATTTCAGCCTGAAGTTTTTTGTCCTCACGCTCTTTTGCTCTTTGCTCACGAAGCAATTCTTTTTCTTCTTGCTTCTGTAATTCAAACTCAGCAGCTAGGAGCAATTCTTCAATTTTTAAATTTAGATAGGGTATCGTAATTTCAATTTGATTACGTGAATACATTCTATTCAGTTGTTGGAATGCTTTCTTCAATGCCTGGATCTTCTTTTCGACATTCGAAACAGAAACTTTTACTAACAAGGCATCCGCTTCACCATTAAAACCACGAATAGCCGCTTTAATAAGCTGATTCTGCATTGCCTTCCCCTTGCTTTTATTATTATCTAAAAGCATAGGTACTATAATTCTACCAGCCTGACCAGATTTAACTAAATCTTTCTGCTGTTTTCGCAAATTATCCAAAGCTTCCTTATATTTTGTGCTATCAGAAAACTTATACTGTCTCTCAAAGAATCCAAACTCTTGTAATCCAAGTGTGTCATTAGCTAAAGAAATCTCGTTCTGAATGGCAAATAATTCTGACCGCTTCTGAGATAACTCCGTATTTAATGAGACTATCTCGTCTGCTATCTTTATTTGAGCTTTTAAATCTGCCAATTTTGCTTTTTGAATAGCAATCTCTTGATTTAATCTCTGAATTTTATTTTCTAAAGCTTCATCTTTGGGTTTTCCAAAATTAAATATCGACATTAAGGTCTCCTACTCAAACTCTTCCTTCCCAATCCACACTGATGGATAGTGATCTAGTTTATTCAAATCAGTATCCATCGGCAAATCATAGATAGCTAAATAATTTTCAGGATATTGAGCAACCAACTCTTCATACTTAGCTTTCACTTTTTCGTGATCGCTACTAGCATACAAAACTTCGACGACTGCCCCCGTCTTCTCTTTTTCAACAAATGCGTTGACAATAAGTTGAATCATAAAAACCTCCTAAAGCGAAATGCCCTTCATATTTGCTTCAAGAATGGGCATCTCAACACCTAATTCCTGACCGGTCTGATAGACACTTTGACAACAATAGAAGATGTCCTGTTTATCATTGTGTAAGGTCATGATTTTTCGTGTCAGCTCATTTTTCGCAAACATGATTTTCATGGCTTTTCCTGCAATCCAAGCGGGAATTTTGTATGGCAATAGTTCGGCTTTGTAAAGATTCAAATTTACGCCACGCACTTCTACCACTTTCAAAGCTTCTCGAATGGCCTTAATGACTAATGATAATTCCGAAGAACTATTCATCAAGTTCAAAGCCAGCTGTTCTGGATTTTCCAATTTTCCCGAACGCGCAGCTGTCGAAGTAACACCTGCATTAATCGCCATGTGAATCCAAATCCACTCGACCATATCATGAGGAACTTCCCACTTCAAATCTGCAGAAGTCAGTAAAGTCCTTAAATCAGCATAGTTAGAAATGTGTGCTTTTTGCTCACCTTCTAGCATTAAATGGTCGAACAAGACACCATCTAAATGGTCCTCCTGCATATGACCACCCGCTGTCGGAAAAGCCAGAATATAGTCGTAATCTCCTGCCCACTCTTGGACATCTTTTCGTGTATTCCAGAAATTACAGAAGAAAACAAGGGTGCCTTTGATATTATTTTTTCGCAAGGTTTCCACGGCTCCTTTGACAAAACCATGACGCACACTGAGAAAAATAAAATCATATTCCGAATCAGCTTCCGCCACATGAACCTCATAGGTATCATGCTTGTTCTCACCTTTGGAATGATAGCGACCATCTAGCAAATCAACCGAGAGGGATTTGGGAGCATTGTTCCGCTTACTGTCTCTAAGGACATGTTCTACTTGATGACCTGCTTTTTGAAAAGCATAGGCATAAGTCGTTCCAATGACTCCGAGTCCTAGGATTGCTATTCTCACCTAAAAATCAATTCCTTTCCCAAACTCAACCACATTATCTGGTTCATCACTAAACAAAGTCACATGCCCCATTTTGCGGTTGTGCTTCGCTTCTAGTTTACCATACATGTGGCGGTGGGCGCTTGGATTTTCTGTGACATAACGCTCAGCTGCTTCGATGTGTTGGCCGAGGACGTTGAGCATGACAGCAGGTGCATGGAGGTGAATTGCTGGAAGTGGTGCTCCGAGAACACCCAAGATATGCGTGTCAAATTGTGAAAAGTCACAGGCTTCGATTGAGTAGTGCCCTGAATTGTGTGGGCGTGGCGCGATTTCGTTGACAATGATGTCATCAGCTGTCGCAAACATTTCTACACAGAGAGTACCAGAGAGGTTAAGTTGCTCAGCAATCTTCACTGCCATAGCTTTAGCTTTCTCAGCTAGACTATCAGAAATACGGGCAGGCACAATAGTTTTAGAGAGGATGTTGTTGCGGTGGATATTTTCCTGAACTGGGAAAACCGTCACATCCTTGCCGTTACCAGACACGATGACTGAAATTTCAAGGTCGAAGTTAACGAACTCTTCCAAGACACACTCAGCTGAGTTAGCAAGGGAATTTGCCTCTTCCAAATCGTCAGCTGACGTGATGACTTTTTGACCGTGGCCATCGTAACCGCCTGTCGCTGTCTTGAGGACGTATTTTTTAGAAAGGTCAATATCTTCCAAATCAAGGCTAGATGTCACAACCTTGTAAGGAGCAACTGTCACTTTAGCCTTGTTTGAGAGGAAGTCTTTCTCAAAGATACGGTTTTGTGAAATACGAAGCAGGTCTGTCCCTTGTGGAAGTTGACCGTCTTTGATAACAGCGTCAAGGCCGTCAGCGTCGACATTTTCAAATTCATAAGTGAGAACATCGCAGCGGTCCGCCAACTGGCGAAGGGCGTCCACATCGTCATAAGGTGCCACGATAACCTCAGACACACGAGAAGATGGACAATCTGATGCTGGATCAAGGGTGATAACCTTGTGGCCCATGTAGATAGCTGAGATAGCCATCATCTGACCAAGCTGGCCACCACCGATGATACCAATGGTTTTAGTTGAGCTCATTTGTAGACTCCTCTGCAATTTTTCCTTGTTCTTCAGCAAAGTTAGCAAGTGCGTCCGCAATGGCCTTGTCTTCTACTGAGAGGAGACGGAGGGCAAAGAGGGCAGCATTAGTCGCACCAGCTTCACCGATAGCCATGGTTGCAACTGGTACACCACCTGGCATCTGAACGATGGAATAGAGCGAATCCACACCGCTGAGGGCACGTGATTTGACTGGTACTCCGATAACCGGAAGGGTCGTTTTAGCTGCGACCATCCCTGGCAAGTGAGCAGCACCACCAGCACCCGCGATGATGACCTTGATACCACGGCTACGTGCTTCCTCGGCATGTTTGAACATGAGGTCCGGTGTACGGTGTGCGGAAACAACTTTCTTTTCGCAAGCAACGCCGAAGTTGTCGAGGACTTCAGCGGCTTTTTGCATGGTTGCCCAGTCAGATTTTGAGCCCATGACAATGGAAATTACTGGTTTCATAGTTAATATCCTTTTTCTTCCTTTTTTTGACAATCACCTTAGGTTGTGAGGGACGGCAGCAGCCACCGAAGGGGGCTCATGCTTAAATCGGAAGCCTTAAGTCTTCCGATTTCCCTAAACGATTGGCTAACAAAGCCAATCGTTTTTTCACAACGGTGGTGATTGTCGCTCATTAGCTCGCTTTCGCTCGCCTTTTACGACCTACGGTCGCTGATTATTTGTTAGCCTTGCTACCGATATCCGTACGGTAGAAGAGGCCTTCTGTATTTTGTTTGTTAAGTTCGTTGTAGATAATGTTTTGGCCGTCTTTGACGGTGTCTGCTGTTGTGACCAACATGTAAACACGTCCTCCGTTTGAGAGAAGGTCTTGGCCATTTTCAGCAAATTTAGCTCCAGCATAGTAAGTGATGATATCTCCCTCTGTCTTGGCTGGAAGCTTAACACCCTTCTCATAAGCGAGTGGGTAGCCGTTTGAGGCTACAACCACACCAAGTGTTACACCCTTATCCGTCCAAGTGATAGTTGGCTCTTTACCATCCAAAATGTCAGTGATATTTTGCGCAAAATCAGAAGTCAAACGAGGCAAGATGATTTGCGTTTCAGGATCGCCAAAGCGAGAGTTGAACTCGATGACTTTAGGGCCGTCAGCTGTCAAGATAAGACCAGCGTAAAGGACACCGGTGTAAGGACGACCTTCTTTAATCATACCTTCAAGGACTGGCTTGACAATAGTGTCAATCGCCATGTCAACCACGCTCTGTGGTAAGTGTGGAACCGGCGCATAAGCCCCCATCCCACCAGTGTTAGGACCCTTGTCACCATCATAGGCACGTTTGTGATCTTGAGCTGTTGGCATGATGTAGAACTTGTCCCCATTGACAAAGGCAAATAGAGAAAACTCCTCCCCATCAAGGAATTCCTCGATGACCACACGTGCACCTGAGTCACCAAATTTATTGTCCAAGAGCATCCCATGAGCAGCTTCGACCGCTTGCTCAACCGTTTCAGCAACGACGACACCTTTACCTAGGGCCAAGCCGTCTGCCTTAACGACGATTGGAGCGCCTTTTTCCTCGATATAGGCCTTGGCTTCCTCAAAATCTGAAAATGTGCCATAGGCTGCTGTTGGAACATCATATTTGACCATGATTTCCTTAGCAAAATCCTTAGACCACTCCAGCTCAGCCGCAGCCTTGGTCGGACCAAATGCTTTGAGTCCTGCCGTATTGAAATCATCCACGATCCCAGCCGCAAGGGAATCGTCTGGACCAATAAATGTCCAAGCAATATCGTTCGCTTTTGCGAAGTCAATCAGCTTAGAATGTTCGGAAATTCCGATATTGATCAAATCAAGACCGTCCAATGTCATCCCGTCATTACCAGGAGCCACGAAAACTTGCTCAACGTCCTTAGACTCCAATAATTTCTTGGCAATCGCATGTTCACGACCACCAGAACCAACAACCAAAAGTTTCATTTGAAAGATACCTCAATATCAAATAAGACCAGGGGCAAATGCCCGTTAACGACAATCATTCGGAAAAAATTAGCTATTTTTACGAATTATATATAACCATTATAACATATTTGTTCGGAAATATGGGTATGTATCCAAATTTGGACATAAAAAAGGTGGCCACTTGGACCGCCTCTTGGGAGATTATGAAAATGAAAAAAGTTAATTAGGATTGATGATAGTATATCTTGAGCAACTTAAGGGAGGCTTAAACGCAAAAATATCCTCATTTTCCTGAAAAACTGCGAATAGGTAGGTGGAGGTTAAAATGAAGAAAAAATTACTAAATTGTCTCTTACCGCTAGCTTGTCTAGCGACTATTTCGGTTTCGTGTGGCAGTTCCGCTCAGGCGGCTGTCCTCGGAGATGACTATCCTTCCTCTTGGAAATACGGTGGCATCGGTGTCGATCCATGGACCATGTACTGGCGTCAGTGCACATCCTTTGCGGCCTATCGCCTCAGTAACTCCAACGGTTTCACTCTGCCTGTAGGTTATGGAAATGCCATCACTTGGGGACCAATTGCACGAGCGAATGGACATCGTGTAGATATGAATCCTGCTGTTGGAAGTATCGCTTGGTTTTCAAACGGTGTCAACGGAGCTGGATACATGGGACATGTTGCTTGGGTAGCTGAGGTAAATGGTGATCAGGTGACTATTGAAGAATACAACTACAATGCTGGTCAAGGGCCTGAGAAATACCATAAACGCAGTTTCCATAAGAGTCAGGTGTCTGGTTATATCCACTTTAAAGACCTCGAACCAGGAGCTCAAAATGGAAATTCTACTAACTCTTCTATCAAAGTTGGTGATACAGTCCGCTTCACAGGTACCTTCCGTGTCACGTCTGTGTCAGGAAATACCATCACTAGCCAAGATTTAGCTGGAGGTACACCAACCAAACACAATATCGTTGACCCTGGACCCGTTCTTGAAGTTGATGGACAAGGCAATCCAACATCAGACCAGTACCTCAATCCTGGTGAGACCTTTACTATTCCAGGTAACTTCAAAGTACTAGCCATTGACCCACCTAGCGATGGCGTCCTCGTTCAAATCGGAAATCGCAAGACTTGGGTAACTCAGTCTGTCCTTGAAAAGGCTTAAATCTATTGAACAATCGTGCGAACGGTTGTTTTTTTGATGTGCTGAAATAAAAAAGCCCAGCGGGTGCCGAGCTCTTAGGAGATTTATGAAAAAGAAAAGTTTTTTAGGATGGTAGTAGTATAGCTAGGGTAGCTTAAAGGAAGCTTAAGGCATCTAAAAAGCATCCAATTTCTTGGATGCTTTGAAAATTCTTAATGACGGAAGTGACGAACGCCTGTAAAGATCATTGTCAAACCATGTTTATCAGCCGCTTCGATTGACTCTTGGTCACGGACTGATCCACCCGGTTGGATGATTGCTTTAATACCTGCTTTAGCGATTTCTTCCACGTTATCTGCAAATGGGAAGAAGGCATCTGAAGCAAGAACAGCACCATCAAGACGATCTTTAGCTTGCTCAATGGCGATACGGACTGAAGCCACACGGTTAGTTTGACCAGGGCCAACACCAAGTGTCATGTGGTCGTTAGTCACGATGATACCATTTGATTTGACGTACTTGATAGCTTTCCAAGCAAACTCCAGAGCTGTCGCTTCTGTTTCAGTTGGTTGGCGTTTCGTAACCACTTGCCAGTCAGCTGGGCTTTCTTTAACAACGTCTTGGTTTTGAACGAGAAGTCCACCGACAACGCCAGTGTATTCTGCTTCCGCTTCGCTAGCATCTTGAGCGTCAAATGGCAACTCAAGGATACGCAAATTTTTCTTCTTGGTAGTCAAGATTTCAAGTGCTTCATCTGTGTAGCTTGGTGCAATGATGATTTCAAGGAAGACACCGTGCATTTTCTTAGCCGTCGTAGCATCAACTTCACGGTTGAGGACTACAATACCACCAAAGATTGATACTGGGTCAGCTTCATAAGCGTAGTCCCAAGCTGTTTCAATGTCGTCAGCTTGACCGATACCACATGGGTTCATGTGTTTGAGAGCCACGACTGTTGGACGGTCTTTGAAATCACGGATGATACGGATAGCAGCATCAGCATCACGGATATTATTGAATGACAATTCTTTACCGTTAAGTTGTTTAGCTGAAGCAATTGAGTAAGCCGTTGGCAAACCTTTTTGGTAGAAGTCTGCGTCTTGTTGGGGGTTTTCACCGTAACGCATAGGTTGCTTGAGGTCATAAGTCAAAGTGAGTTTTTCAGGTTTTGTTTCACCCACTTGAGCTGTGAAGTATTCTGCAATCAAAGCGTCATATGAAGCTGTGTGACGGTATACTTTCGCTGCCAAACGTTGGCGAGTTTCGTAGCTTGTTTCGCCGTTCGCTGACAATTCGTCAAGCACAACCGCATAGTCAGCAGGGTCTACCACAACTGTTACGCTAGCGTGGTTTTTAGCTGCTGAACGAAGCATTGATGGACCACCAATATCGATGTTTTCAACTGCGTCAGCATAAGTCACGTCTGGTTTGAGAATAGTCTCCTTGAATGGGTAAAGGTTCACCACAACAAGGTCGATCAATTCGATATTATTGTCCTTAGCCGCTTGAAGGTGGCTGTCGAGGTCACGACGAGCGAGGAGACCACCGTGGATAATTGGGTGGAGGGTCTTCACACGACCATCCATCATTTCTGGGAAACCAGTCACATCGTCAATGGCAATGGTATCTACCCCAGCATTATCAAGGGCAACTTTGGTACCACCTGTTGAGATGATGTCCCAACCAAGTTTTTTGAGTTCTTGGGCAAATTCAACAATGCCTGCTTTATCTGAGACTGAAATAAGTGCTCGTTTAGTCATTTTCTTTCTTTTCCTTTTTTTAAAAAAGTTCTTTATCTGCTACAATCGAAAATTTTCTTTCAGCTCGAGAGCTTTCTTATTTTCGTGCAACTCCCAAACTATCCAACACTTCTGGATAGAGTTTGTACTCTGTTTCGTGGATGCGAGTTTCGAAAGTGTCAAGGGTATCACCTTCAAGGCGTGGCACACGGACTTGTTTGATAACCTTACCGGTATCAACACCAGAATCCACCCAGTGAATGGTCACACCAGACTGGTTAACTCCTGCATTCCAAGCATCTTCAATACCATGAGCCCCTGGAAATTCAGGGAGATAAGCCGGGTGAATATTGATAATACGGCCTTCGTAAGCTGATAGTAAGGTTGGGCCAACGATTTTCATATAACCGGCCAAACAAATCAAGTCAATCTGGTGATCATCCAAGAGTTTGACGATAGCCTCTTCGTAAGCCGCTTTATTGTCAAATTCCTTGAGTTCAAAGGCATGGCTAACCACATTAAGATTCTTGGCACGTTCCAAGACATAGGCATTACGGTGATCTGAAAAAACAAATTCTACTGGAAATTGTTCCGCAATCACCTGAAAGTTTGAGCCGTTGCCAGAGGCAAAAACAGCAATCTTCATATTCGATACAAAGGGACGTTTCGGCTAGCCGAACAGTTTCGTAGAAAAATAGGAAATCATTGCTGGGTGCTTGCACACAAAATGATTTCTCTTTTTTCCTAGAAAATGAGTCCCGTGTTCAGTTAGGCTTCCTAACTAAACACTCCTTTCTACAATTTCTCTGTACAAAATGGTGATATCACCATTATTTAATCACCACACTTGCGCCATCTTTCTTCACAATACGACCGATTTCATAAACAGGTTCGTCAAGAAGTTCTTTGACATGTTCAACATTTTCTGGTTTAACCGCAAGCATGAGACCAATACCCATGTTGAAGATTTCAAACATTTCTTCGTGTTTGATTTCACCATACTTTTCAAGGGCTTTGAAAATTGGAAGGACTGGCACTTTGCTTTCGTTAATTTCAGCAGCCAAGTCATCTGAGAACATACGTGGTACATTTTCAATGAAACCACCACCTGTGATGTGAGCAATTCCATTCACCAATTCTTCTTTGATGAGTGGCAAAGCCGCTTTGACGTAGATACGAGTTGGTTCAAGAAGAACGTCTTTAAGTTTTTTGCCTTCAAGTTCTGGGAGGACTTCTTCACCTGTGTAATCAGCAAAGACACGGCGAACGAGTGAGTAACCATTTGAGTGAATACCGCTTGAGGCAAGTCCAAGAAGCACGTCACCTTCAGCCACTTTTGAACCATCGATGATTTGTGATTTTTCTGCGATACCTACCGCGAAACCAGCCAAATCATAGTCGTCTTCACCGTACATACCAGGCATTTCAGCAGTTTCACCACCGATGAGGGCTGCACCAGATTGCACACAACCTTCAGCCACACCAGCAACGACCTGTTCCAATTTCGCTGGTTCATTTTTACCAGTCGCTACATAGTCAAGGAAGTAGAGGGGCTCAGCACCTGCAGCAATGATATCGTTAACACACATAGCGACACAATCTTGACCGATAGTGTCGTGTTTGTCGTACTTAATAGCAAGCATGAGTTTAGTACCGACACCATCTGTACCTGAAATCAAAACGGGCTCTTTGACACCTGTTTTTGAAAGGTCAAACATCCCACCGAAGCCACCAAGAGCTCCCATGACACCTGCACGCTCTGTACGGGCAACGTGTTTTTTGATACGTTCGACAACTTCATAACCTGCTTCAACGTCCACACCCGATTGGGCATACGCATTTTTATTTGTCATTTGTTTATTCCTTTTCTTTTTTCGAGAAAAATTGCGACGTATTTTTAGATAAACCACCTTTTTATCTAAAAATACTAGTCAGGTCTCTAGCTTTGGCCCCATAGGGCAAAGCGTCTACTGACAAATGCTTTAGCTTTTAGTCAGTAGTGAGACGTGGCGCGTAAGCATTTTTAGACATAATTTTTTCCTCTTTTTTCTTCTGCACTGCTCTTAATAGAAAGAAGTGTGTTCTTTCAAACTTTCCAAATAGCGTTCTTCGTAGTCATACAATGGTGTTGGATATTTGCCATCGAAGTAGGCCACACAAAGGCCACCATTTGGTGCATCTGTGTCAATTCCAATGGAATCAATCAAGCCATCAATTGACAAGTAAGTCAAGCTATCCGCACCAATGATTTCGCGTGTTTCCTCAACTGTATGGTTGGCGGCAATCAATTCCTTACGTGTTTGAATATCGATACCGTAGAAACATGGGTAAGCAAGGGCTGGACTTCCGATAGCCACGTGAACCTCAGTCGCCCCTGCTTCTTTCAAGAGTTGAACGATACGACGGGACGTTGTTCCACGAACAATGGAATCGTCAATCATGACCACACGTTTTCCTTTAACAACACCTGATACGGCAGAGAGTTTCATACGAACTCCTTGCTCACGCAATTCTTGTGTTGGTTGAATAAAGGTACGTTGGGTGTATTGATTTTTAATCAAGCCCATTTCATTTGGCAAGCCTGATTCTTCAGCAAATCCCATGGCCGCACTAAGTGATGAATTGGGCACACCGACCACAATATCCGCTTCATGCTTGAACTCACGTGCTAATTGAGCTCCCATACGTTTACGAGCCGTATGGACATTCACACCTTGAATGTTTGAATCAGGACGAGCAAAGTATATATACTCCATCGAACAAACAGCCAATTGCGTATCTGTTGTATAGGTATCGTAAGCGATGCCATTATCATCGATGATAACAACCTCACCCGGATTTACATCACGAATCCATTCTGCACCAACCACTTCAAAAGCGCAGGTTTCAGATGAAACCACGATAGCACCGTTGGCCATCTTACCAAGAGAAAGTGGACGGAAACCATTTGGATCCAAAGCTGCAATAAGCTTGTCCTCAATCATAAGAAGGTAAGCAAATCCACCTTTGACAGTGTTCAGAGCTTCTTTTACTTTTCCCATAAATGATGGGTTATGGCTACGACGAATCAAATGAGCTAATATTTCTGAATCAGAAGTTGAGCTAAAAATGGCCCCATTCTTCTCCAACTCATGTCTTAGTGACTCTGCATTAGTCAAATTCCCATTATGAGCAAGACCAAGCTGTCCATCGTGAAACTTAAACATGAATGGTTGAATATTGTCTACAGAAGCCTCACCAGCAGTCGCATAACGAACATGACCGATAGCAGCCGTACCAGTCAGCTTGTCTAAGTTGGCTGGATCACGGAAAACTTCTGAGAGAAGCCCCATATCACGATGACGCTTCAATTGACCCGCATCATTTGAGAGAATTCCTGCACCCTCTTGACCACGGTGTTGAAGACTGTGAAGTCCGAAATAAGTTAATTTGGCAGCATCCGGGTGACCCCAGATACCAAAAACACCACATTCTTCATTAAGAGATTTAACTTCGTATGTCATTTTATATACCTTTTATTTGTGATATTTTCCTTAGGTAACAAGAATGAGTGTAGCTATCTCTAGTGTCTCATTCTTCCAATTTGATCTCGATTTTGCAAAATTCTCAAGTTATCTAGGAATATCGCTACAGCGAAAAATATCATTACTAAGCGCGCTAAACTCGCTCTATTATTTTCCAGTGAAGTATTTAACCGCTGACGCAAAGAGGTGCTGATCTTTATTTCCTGGAATATTTTGGAAGAGACCATCTTCGAAACGTTCTGAGTGACCCATCTTACCAATAATTTGACCGTTCTTGCTTGTGATACCTTCAATAGCATTGACAGAACCATTTGGATTATATTTAGAATCCATGCTAGGTTTGCCTTCGAAGTCAACATATTGGGTAAAGATTTGACCATTGTCACGAAGCTCTGCAAATTCCTCAGCTGTCACGACAAATTTACCTTCACCATGTGATACTGGGATGGCATGGATGTCACCAACTTCTACTCCAGCAAGCCATGGTGAGTTCGTGTTGGCAATACGTGTTTCAACCATCTTAGCCACGTGTTGGTTGGCATCATTGTAGAAGAGGGTTGGACTCGTACTGCTTGCATCTTCAAAGTTACCGTATGGAAGGAGACCTGATTTGACGAGGGCTTGGAATCCGTTACAGATACCGATGATTAAACCACCACGTTTTATGAAGCTATCAATGGCTGCACGTACTTTTTCATTGAGCAAGATGTTAACGATAAATTTAGCTGATCCATCTGGTTCATCCGCTGCTGAGAAGCCACCTGCAAAGAAGATAATGTTAGCTTTTTCGATATTGTCAACCATAGTGTCAACAGACTTGACAATAGCTTCTTCATTCAGTGTTACAAATGGTACCAAGTTGACTTTGGCACCTTCTTTTTCAAAGGCCTTAGCAGAGTCATACTCAGAGTTAGTCCCTGGAAATACTGGGATGTAAACCACTGGTGTCTCAACTATTTCTCTAGATTTGATCACAGCATCAGATGCTACAGCAGGTACTTCTTCTAGCTCAGTTGCTTGTACAAATTCAGTTGGGTAAACCTCTTCCAATTTACCTTGGAAGGCACTGTCAAGTTTGTGTCCATCAAGCGTTACACCATTGACAGTAAGTGTAAAGTCAACTGCTGTTTGTCCAATCTTGGCAACACCTGAAATTTCTTCCGGAGATGTGAAGACGAATCCACCCAATTGAGCTGTCAAAGCAGTCTCAAGATTTTCAAGGGTTACAGTGGCACCAATATGGTTACCAAATGTTGCAAGGGCAAGAGCTTCAACAACACCACCGTATTTGACAGCTGATGCAGATGTGACTTTATAATCAGCTTGGATGGCTTCAAACTTAGCAAAGTTAGACTTGATAAGATCAAAGTCAATTTCTTGTGCCAAAGCTTGACCTGGGATGTAATAGATATTTTCACCAGCAGCTTTAAATTCTGGAGAAAGGACCTTACGGCTATCTGCAGTTGTCACACCAAAAGCAACCAAGGTTGGTGGTACTGTCAATTCTTCAAAGGTACCAGACATAGAGTCTTTACCACCGATAGATGGCAAACCAAGTTGAATCTGAGCTTCGATTGATCCAAGTAGAGCTGATACTGGTTGACCAAAACGCTCTGCTTGTTTATCCATACGCTCGAAGTATTCTTGATAAGAGAAACGAGCCTTAGACCAGTTTGCACCAGCAGCAACCAAACGAGCTGTTGCTTCGATTACTGCATAGGCAGCACCATGATATGGAGACCATTCTGCTACATAAGGGTTGAATCCTTGCGCCATAACAGAAGCAGTTGTTGTCACGCCGTGTTGGACTGGCAATTTCTGTACAGAAGCTTCTGTTGGTGTGATTTGGTAGCGACCACCGAGTGGGTGATTAACTGTTGAACGACCAACTGAGCTATCGAAGATGGTTTGTAAACCTTTTTGACTGGCATGGTTAAGGTCAGCCAAGACTTCAAGAGTATCAGCTTCAAGGGTTTCAGCAGATGTTTGACGTTCTTCTGGAAGCTTGACATCCTTGTCAACCACCTTAGCATCTACAACCACACGTACACCGTTTGTATCAAGGAAACGACGTTCCAAATCAACGATGGTTTCGCCATTCCAGTGCATGACAAGATTTGGTTTTTCAGTCACTGTTGCAACGACAACAGCATCAATATTTTCTTTGTTACATTCATCAACGAAGGCGTCTACATCTTCTGGACGAACCACTACAGCCATTCGTTCTTGAGATTCAGAGATGGCAATTTCTGTACCGTTCAACCCTTGGTATTTCAATGGCACTTTGTCTAGATCAATTTCAAGACCATCTGCCAATTCACCAATAGCCACGCAGACACCACCAGCACCAAAGTCATTTGATTTCTTGATAAGACGTGTTACTTCACCATTACGGAAAAGACGTTGAATCTTACGTTCTTCGATGGCATTCCCTTTTTGGACCTCAGCACCAGCTGTTTCAACAGATTCAACTGTTTGAACTTTAGAAGAACCTGTCGCACCACCGACACCGTCACGTCCAGTCTTACCACCGAGCAAGATAATCACATCACCTGCTTCAGGTTTTTCACGGACAACATTTTCCTTAGGAGCCGCACCGACAACGGCACCTAGCTCCATACGCTTAGCAACGAAACCTGGGTGGAAGTATTCACGAACATAGGTTGTTGCAAGACCAATTTGGTTACCGTATGAAGAATAACCGTGAGCCGCTGTTTTAGAAATCACTTGTTGTGGCAATTTACCAGCACGTGTTTCAGCGATTGGTGTTGTAATATCACCAGCACCTGAGATACGCATGGCTTGGTAAACGTATGAACGACCTGACAATGGGTCACGAATGGCACCACCAATACAAGTAGCTGCTCCACCAAATGGTTCGATTTCAGTTGGGTGGTTGTGAGTTTCGTTCTTGAACATAAGAAGCCATGGTTCTTTGACACCATTGATATCTACTTCAATTTCAACTGAGCAGGCATTGATTTCATCAGACACTTCCATGTCATCTAAACGGCCATTGGCACGCTCATAACGACCAAAAATAGTCGCCATATCCATCAAGGTTTGAGGTTTTTCCGTACGTCCCAACTCATCACGCATGGAGATATATTTGTCATAAGTCGCCTGCAATTGTTTTTGAAATTTAGAAGCTGAAAAGTCGATATTCTTCAACTCAGTCTCGAAAGTTGTGTGACGGCAGTGATCAGACCAGTAAGTATCCAAAACCTTAAGCTCAGTCTCAGTTGGCACACGTCCAATGGACTTGAAGTAATCTTGAATGAAGAGAAGGTCGTCTACTTCCATTGCCAATCCTTTCTCTGCCTTATACTTAGCAAAATCTTCTGCCGTATAAGTTTCAAAGAAATCCAAACTTGGAATGGTCTTGTCAGACTCAGAGAAATCCTGTTTCGCAATGCCAACAGTGATATCTTTGAAACGAGAATCCACTGGGTTCAAGAGGTAGTTTTTGACAGCTTCCAACTCATTCGAATCAATATCCTTGTTAACCAAGTAAAGTTGTGCTGTGTTCACTGTTACATCATTTGAACTACCAAGCAAAAGCAAAGCTTCTTGTGAAGATGCCGCACGTTGGTCAAATTGACCAGGCAAGCTTTCGATAGCAAAGAAAGCATACTTCTCAAGATCAGCCTTAACCTCAGCTTCATCCCAAACAGTATCGGTTACTTGTTCAGAAAAGATATGTTTTTCCGCACGTGCAAACAAATCCTCTGCTAAATTAAAGACATCGTAAACTTGTACAATACGAAGATCATTCAAGGTTTTCAACTGAATATTATGCTGTAATTCTTTTACTAAAGATCGAGATTTCACACGAAAATCAGCTTTTTTCTCAACGAAAATACGTTTATCCATTTTATTTCCTTTATCTATTTCTACTTAAAGATTGTAGTGACGACCAAGTAAAACTTTACTTCAAGCTTTGCAATTTTTCCAATACAACTTCATACACATCTGTCAAGCTACCGAGATCACGACGGAAAACATCCTTGTCCATATGGTGCCCTTCCGCATCCCAAAGACGGCAGTTATCTGGTGAAAATTCATCTGCCAAGATAATTTTGCCATCCTTATCAAAACCGAATTCCAATTTGAAGTCAATCAAACGAAGACCAATTTGCTCAAACCAATCTTTCAGCAATTCATTGATACGGCGTGTTTCTTCCTTGATATAAGCAATTTGCTCATCATTGGCAATATCCAAAAACTTCACATGCTCATCATTGATGAATGGATCATCCAAATCATCGTTCTTATAGTAAAATTCAACGATAGGAGTTTTCAAGTCCAAACCTTCTTCCACACCAAAACGTTTAGAAAAAGAACCCGCAGTCACGTTACGAAGAACAACCTCCAAAGGAATGATTTTCACTTTCTTGTTGAGTTGTTCGGTGTCAGAAATACGTTCAATAAAGTGAGTAGCTACACCCGCAGCATTCAATTTTTCAAAAATAAGAGACGAAATCTGATTATTTAGCACACCTTTACCCTTAATAGTCTCCTTACGAGCACCATTAAGCATGGTTGCCTGGTCCTTATAGACCGACTTAATCACATTTTCGTCTTCTGTATTATAAATATCTTTAGCTTTCCCAGTATAAATCAGTTGGTTTGACATGGTATTGTTCGCCTTTCAAGTTTATTCATCTTAATTATACCACACGAAAAACCAAAAACAAACATATAGCAAACTTTATTTATCAATTAAATAAATAACGTTCGGTTTTAGAGTGTTGCTTGGAGTTTTTTAATAAAAATGTATAGAAAAAAAGAGTGAGATAGTGCTAAATCAATGTAACTTTTAGCTTTTTATCTCACTCCAATAAAATGATAACCATGCAACATATAGTTGCTTCATTATTATATTCCTCTAGAATCTAACAACTAAAGTCTAATTTTCTTATTTATTATTCAATTGCTCAGACAAATAGTCTAACAAATCTGATACCTTATCCATATGATCAATGGTATTATCGGAAATCTCTAGGGCAAACTCATCCTCCAAATTAATAATGAATTCCATAAGCTCTATTGAATCTACACCCAAGTCATCTAATTTAGTAGCTTCAGTTAAAACAATATCCTCTCTACCCAATTGCTCTTGAATAACGAGCTGCATTTTCTGAAGAATTTCTACTCTACTCATCAGTTAGCCTCCTCTTTCGGGTCGAAAGCGTCAACTAGTTGCTCTACCACCTTAGTATCGAGCATCGTACGAACCTGCTTAATGGTATAGTAGACTGCTTTAGCATCACTAGATCCATGACATTTTACTACAGGAGCCTTGAGACCAAAAAGAACAGCCCCACCGGCACTTGAATAATCCATCGTCTCTTTCATGCCTTTAAGTCTATCCTTCAAGAGGAAGGCACCTAATTTAGCTTTGAGACCACCATTCATTATGGCTGACTTAAGAGTCTTCATTATGCCAAGTCCAGTTCCTTCAATTGCCTTAAGAACCGCATTTCCTGTAAAACCATCAGCCACTACCACATCAGCAGCTCCAGACATGATTTCACGCGCCTCGACATTACCAATGAAGTTAATGCTTGCTTCCTTGGATAAAAGCTCAAAAGCCTCCTTACGAAGACTATCCCCCTTTGTTTTCTCAGTCCCATTATTAAGTAGGCCTACACGAGGGTTGGCAATTCCACGTACATTTTTAGCATAGAAAGAGCCTAAAATAGCATATTGATGCAAATGATTAGCTGTATTTTCAGCATTAGCTCCTAGATCAAGCATATCAAAGGGTTGACCAGTAAAACTTGGCATCGTTGACATAAGACCTGGTCGTTCAACTCCCTTAATACGTCCAACAACAAAAAGACCGGCAGCCAAAAGAGCACCTGTATTCCCTGCAGAGATTACAGCATCCGCTGCTTTATCCTTAACAGCTTGTGCACCCAAAACCATCGAAGCTTTCTTTTTCTTTCGAATTGCTTTGACGGGCTCATCATCCGAATTTATCTTTTCATCAGTATGAACAATGCTCACACGTTCATTCGCTGTCAAATAGTTTTTGATTTTAGCTTCGTCACCATAAAGCTGGATTTCAATATCTTTGAACTCTGCTAAAGCTTGGTTAACTCCCTCTACAATCGCTTGTGGCGCATTATCGCCACCCATAGCATCCACTGCAATTACATGCATAGCATTCTCCCTCTCATCCTCTGCTCTTAAACAATAGACATCCCTCGGTCACTATCCCTAGCAGAGTCTTTCAGCTTATTGTCCTCTTATTATAGCATGAACTGACCTGCATTTTAACCCCGGAAACTGAAAACCTCTACATTCCTGTTTCACGTGAAACAAAAAAAGATAATGCTTAATCAGCACTATCTTCTTTACTCATAATGTGACCCCAAGAATTTAGATTATCAATAAACTTCTTGCTTTTAAGATGAATCCCAACATAATTATCATAAAGCTCATCAATAAATTGTCGCAACTTTCGTTTCATATCATCCTTAACAGATATGCTTCTCAATTCTTCAAACGAAAGACCCTGAAAACGATCTAAAAGATAAGGCACATTAGGGTCCAAATGACTACGCCTTTCATCTTCTTCGTAATGATTGGGACAAAGTAAACCTGAGAACTTATACG
Organism: Streptococcus sp. 1004_SSPC; assembly: GCF_001069025.1. NCBI lineage: Bacteria > Bacillati > Bacillota > Bacilli > Lactobacillales > Streptococcaceae > Streptococcus > Streptococcus sp. 1004_SSPC. Next base: position 34,680 of record NZ_JWGQ01000034.1, read on the forward strand.
AGAAATCAAAAGGAAGACCAACACGATGACAAAAGACACATTCATGAAAGTTCAATCGTACGCCAAAACGGTCCAAAACTTGAATCTCAAAGATATTAGTCAATATTTCATAATCTAAGCCCTCTTCCATTAACTCAAGGGTTTTCTCTAAAAATACAAATAATTGCGCATCTACCACACCGTCAGCAATAGCAGCATCAGTCAAAGCAGCTAAATAGGTCGCGTAAGACAGCTTAAAAATATCACTTGTAATTTCCTTAAAAGACTCTGCCTGACTATAATCCTCTATGAAAGATAAACCTTCATCATTTACAGTCATCATAAATTCAGCGATGTTTAAAGGTTGAATCACAGCACTCAATTTACCTGACCCACCACCTCTAACAAAAAACATCCGTTTACCAGCTTGTTCAGTAAAAATCTTAACCAGCTTATCATTCTCACGATAATTACGATTGAAGAGGACGAGCCCCCTACTCTCAAGCTTCTGCATGTTCTTCCATAAACTCTTTCAAACGAGTCATAGCTGTTTCAATAGTGTCCATGCTAGCTGCATACGACAAGCGAACATAACCTTCGCCATATTTCCCAAAAGCAACGCCAGGAATAATAGCAATAGCTTTTTCACGAGCAAAGTCTTGACAGAACTTAAAGGAGTCTTGATTATATCCTTCTGGAATCTTAGCAAAGATGTAAAAGGCACCATCAGGTTTAATAATTTTGAAACCAAGTTCAGTCATTTTTTCAAGAATATAATCACGACGTTTCAAATACTCAACTTTCATTGGTTGTGCATCATCCTTACCAGCAGATAATGCTTCGATAGCTGCAAATTGTGCCATAGTAGCTGCAGCCGTCACCAAATACTGGTGACTCTTAATCAACTGAGCCGTCAAACTTGCTGGTGCAAAAATCAAACCAATACGCCATCCTGTCATCGCATGAGATTTCGACAAGCCGTTGATTAAAATAGTTTGCTCAGGCAAATATTCAGCAATAGAAACATGTTGATCTACATAAGTTAGTTCTGAATATACTTCATCACTAACAACAAAAATATCATATTTTTTCAGAACCTCAGCAAGATCTTCAATCTGTTGTCGTGAATAAGTCACACCTGTTGGGTTGGTTGGGTAGTTAAGTAAAACAGCCTTAAGCTTATTCCCTTGCTCTAAAATTGCCTTTTCTAACATCTCCGGTGTCAAAACAAAATCATTAGCTGTTGTATCAATTTCAACAATTTCAGCCCCAACTAGATTTGCAATCGGCTCATATCCTGGATAGGCTGGTGCAGGCAAAAGAATCGTATCACCTGACTCCAAAATAGCTGTTAAGGTCGCAGAAAGAGCTTCTGTGGCCCCAATAGTTACCAAAATTTCATTATCTGGGTTATAAGTTAGATTGTATTTTTCCTTAACAAAATTCGCAGCAGCTTGACGCAAATCAGGAAGTCCAGCCATACCTGTATAGTGTGACTGGTTCGCATCAATCGCAGTTTTAGCTGCTTCTTTCACATGATCTGGAGTCGTAAAATCAGGTTCTCCAAGCGTCAACTTTTTAATACCTGGAACATCTGAAATTGATTGGTCAAACTGACGAATCATTGAGACTTCAATCTTATCTAAATTTTTATTAAAACGTTGTGTTAAATCCATCACAGTCACCTCTTTGCAATTATGCCTAACATTATATCAAAAACTCAAACGCATTTAAACACCAAAAAACTAGCCTAGGCTAGCTTTAAAGGCTCTATAATTTCTGTAGTGGGTAAAACCACTGTAGAGATTATAGAGCTTTTTAAGTGT
>NZ_JWGQ01000035.1:0-31218 GCF_001069025.1 Streptococcus sp. 1004_SSPC
TGGCTGGTATTATGGGCTTATAGCCCTTGGTCAAACCACCCGTTAGACGGGTGGTTATGATTTTTTTAAACTTTTTACGAATAGGTTTATGAGGAGGTCCTTATGATAACAGAATTTGCTAAGGAAATAATCAAAAATGCTGATAGTTGTGGGGCTCAAGACATCTATGTCATTCCACGTCAGGATAATTATGAGCTCTATATGCGAGTTGGGCAAGAGAGGAGATTGATTGATGTATATCGGCCTGATTTCATGGCTAGTCTTATTGGTCACTTTAAATTTGTGGCGGGAATGATGGTAGGTGAGAAGCGTAGGAGTCAATTGGGCTCTTGTGACTATGATTGTGGTGACGGTCACTTGGTTTCTCTGCGTTTATCAACTGTTGGAGACTATCGAGGTTTGGAGAGCTTGGTTATTCGTGTTCTTCATTCTGAACGAAGAGAGCTAACTTACTGGAATCAAGGAATTCAGCCTATTAAGGATGCATTGGATTATCGAGGACTGTATCTCTTTGCGGGTCCCGTAGGTTCTGGGAAGACCACACTTATGCATGAATTGGTTCAGGAGCGTTTTAAGGGACAGCAGGTGATTTCTATTGAAGATCCTGTGGAAATTAAACAGGATAATGTCTTGCAACTCCAGGTAAATCAGGCAATTGACATGACCTATGATAATTTGATTAAGCTATCACTACGTCACCGCCCGGATGTTTTGATTATTGGAGAAATTCGAGATAAGGAGACTGCTCGAGCGGTTATTAGAGCTAGTCTGACAGGAGTGACTGTTCTTTCAACTATTCACGCAAAGAGTGTGGCAGGTGTTTATGAGCGTCTTCTGGACCTCGGTGTAGATAAGTCTGAGTTGGATAATGCTCTTCAAGGGATTGCCTATATGCGTTTGATTAAGGGAGGAGGTGTGATTGATTTTGCCTGTGAAAATTTCCAAAGCCATTCGTCAGCCAGCTGGAACCAGCAGTTGGAAGGCTTGGTTAAACAAGGATATCTCACTGAAGGGGATATCCAAGGGGAAAAAATTAAAGATTAATCAGCAAGTCAAGGTTATCCAGCTCTTCAAACAACTTCTAAAGGCCGGTTTTACCCTAACCGAAATCGTAGCCTTTTTGGAGCGAAGTCACTTGTTGAAAGAATCGTCATTATCTCTTATGAAAGCAAGCTTAATGCGAGGCGACAGGCTAGACAAGATGTTTGCGTCAGTGGGTTTTTCGGACAATATTGTTACTCAGATTGCCCTTGCTGATAAGCATGGTAATCTTCTAGGAAGTTTAACCAAGATAGAAGCCTACATGCTTCGTATGACCAAGGTTCGTAAGAAACTCATGGAGGTAGCGACCTACCCTATCCTACTTCTGGGTTTCCTGATTCTGATTATGTTGGGGCTTAAAAATTATCTTTTACCTCAATTGTTAGAGGGGGATGGTAAGGAGAATTGGGCTGTACAGTTGGTTCAGATTTTTCCCCAGCTCTTTTTTGTGACTTTGTGCGGACTTCTTGTATTAAGCTTAATTCTCTATCTATGGGTCAAACGCCAGCCAGCCCTTGTCTTTTATCGACGAATGGCAAAAATCCCTTTTATAGGCCAAACTATCAGGCTATATACGACCGCCTATTATGCTAGGGAATGGGGAAATCTCTTAGGACAAGGGATTGACCTGTTAGACTTGGTTTCTCTTATGCAAGAGCAAAAGTCTAAGCTCTTTCGTGAGCTGGGGGCTGATTTAGAAGAGGCCTTGATGCTAGGACAGAGTTTTCCTGATCGTATTGCTAGTCACCCTTTTTTCACTAAGGAACTATCCTTGATTATTGCTTATGGAGAGGCTAATGCTAGGTTGGGCTATGAGTTAGAAGTCTATGCTGAAGAGGTTTGGCAGGCTTTCTTTAACCGTCTTAATAAGGCAACAACCTTTGTGCAACCTCTCATTTTTGTTATTGTTGCTGTCGTGATTGTAATGATCTATGCAGCCATGCTATTACCAATGTATCAAAATATGGAAGGAATGATGTCATGAAAATGATGTTAAAAAAATTGAATGCCGTTAAACTACGAGCTTTTACACTGATTGAAATGTTGGTCGTGCTTCTCATTATCAGTATTCTCCTTTTGCTCTTTGTACCTAACTTGAGCAAGCAGAAGGATTCTGTTAAAGAGACTGGAAATGCGGCTGTGGTCAAGGTCGTGGATTCTCAAGCAGAACTTTATGAAATGAAGAATAACAAGACAGCTAGCTTAGCCGCTCTTGTTTCAGAAGGTCAAATCACGCAAAAACAGGCAGATTCATACAATGATTATTATGCGAAACATGGTGGCGAAAGCCGCTCAGTGGCCAATTAGAGCCTTTACCTTGTTGGAGAGTCTGGTGACTCTAGCAGTGGTTGCCTTTCTCACTCTGAGTTTGTCAGGCTCAGTCACAGGTATTTTTCAGCAGGTTGAGACTAATCTTTTTTATCTGCGCTTTGAGTACCTATACCGAGATAGTCAGCGATTGGCAGCGGCGAAAGGGGCCAATGTTGAATTGCAGTTGACCAAGGATAAAATCAGTAACGGAAAATCCAGTCTGGTGATTCCTAAAAATATTCATCTGGATAAGGGGCAGACGCTAGTGTTTAATGCCAAAGGAGGCAACTCGAGCCTCACCAAGATTCGTTTTTCAAGTGATAAGGAGGTGGTGACCTATCAGCTTAACATGGGCAGCGGTAAATATAAAAAGACGGTCTCTTAGAGGCTATATTCTTATCGAAAGCCTGATAGCAATGGCTGTTTTAGTACTCGTCAGTGGTCTTATCTTGGATCAGATCAATACCAATCGTAGGCTAATGGCTAGGAATCTCCACCAACAGGAGGTCTTGAGTGTGGCTACCATGGCAGTTCAGACCAAACAGGATCAGTTGACCTTGAATGGTATCACAGTGACAGTAAAACGTAGCAAGCAAGGCATCACAGTTTATGAATCAGGAAAGGAAATTACTCATGTCTCTAAATAGTAAGGTTCGCGCCTTTACCCTTTTGGAATGTCTGGTAGCCTTACTGGTTATAGCTGGTTCTGTCCAAGTATATCAGGGCTTAACCACCGTTCTGGTGGGCAATGTCAAACAGGTAAGACAACAAGAAAATCAAGATTGGCTTCTGTTTGTCCAACAAATGGAGGCAGAATTAGAAGGTTGTCAGTTGGTAAAGGTAGAGGGGAACAAACTCTATGTCAAGCAGGATAATCAAGACCTGGCTTTTGGACTTTCAAGTGCTACTGATTTTCGAAAAACAAATGCTGACGGTCGAGGCTATCAACCAATGCTTTTCGATGTCAAATCTAGTACGGTAAGTCAAAAGAACCAGATAGTTACTATTCAAGTGACTCTTAAAAATGGACTACAGAGGAGTTTTATTTATGCTTTTGAAAAAACAGGTTAGGGGAGGCGTTCTCCTCTACGCTCTTTTTATGGCTGGCATTTTCACACTCCTTCTTCATGTTTATCTGGAACGGGTGGTTGCTAGCTCTAGACAAAACCAAGCACAAATAGTGACCAGTCAAAGTCGTCTCATGGCAGAGATGACCATGGATTTGGTGGATAAGGAAGCAGGTGCTTTTAGTTTTTCTCAGGGTACCACGGCTTACGAGGTTAAGGATAAATAAGTGATTGTCCGAGTTGTCAGTAAAGGCCAAATTAAGACCTATCGTTATGTGAAGAAACAGGAGCAGAAATAGAAATTCTCTTTCCTTTTTGATATGATAGAAGGACGGAGGAAATCATGAATTTTGAAGCAATTGAGACAGCCTTTGAGCTGTTGTTAGAAAATGTCCAAACCATTGAAAATGATCTTGGAACCCATGCTTACGATGCGCTTATTGAGCAAAATTCCTATTATTTGGGGGCTGAGATAGCTAATGAAGTCATCATCAAAAACAACGAGAAATTACGTGCTCTTGATCTAAGTAAAGAGGAGTGGCGTCGTGCTTTTCAGTTCTTGTTTATCAAGCTAGGGCAATTGGAAGCCTTACAGGCCAATCACCAGTTTACACCTGATGCTATTGGATTTATCATCCTCTACCTACTCGAAGGTTTGACCAAGGACGACCAATTAGATGTTTTGGAGATTGGTTCGGGGACAGGAAACTTGGCTGAAACTCTTCTAAATAATAGTCAGAAAACCCTTAATTATATGGGAATGGAAGTTGACGATCTCCTTATCGATTTGTCAGCTAGTATTGCTGATGTGGTGAATTCGAGTGCAGTTTACATCCAAGAAGATGCTGTTCGACCACACATTCTCAAAGAGAGTGATGCTATTATCAGTGACCTACCTGTTGGTTACTACCCTAATGATGAGATTGCGAGTCGTTTCAAGGTTGTAGCAACTGGTGAACACACCTATGCCCATCACCTTCTCATGGAGCAATCACTCAAGTACTTGAAGAAAGATGGTATTGCTATTCTTTTGGCACCAACTAATCTTTTGACAAGCCCACAAAGTGACTTGCTTAAGAAATGGCTATCAGGATATGCTGATATTATTGCCGTTATCACTCTTCCAGAAGCAGCTTTTGGCAATAAACATAACATGAAGTCTATCTTTGTGCTTAAAAAACAAACTGAAAATGCTCCTGAGACCTTTGTTTATCCACTTAGTGATTTGCAAAATCCAGAGGTCCTCAAAGATTTTACAGAGAATTTCCAAAAATGGAAATCAGATAATTCCATTTTCTAGCAAAACATGTTAGAATAGGACTATATTATTGAAAGCGTTTTACAAAGAGGTGGCTTATGACAAAAACAATAGCAATTAATGCAGGAAGCTCAAGCTTGAAATGGCAACTATATGAGATGCCAGATGAAGTTGTTCTTGCTAAGGGTTTGATTGAACGTATCGGCTTGAAAGATTCTGTTTCAACAGTAAAATTTGATGACCGTTCAGAATCGCAAACCCTAGATATTGCTGACCATGTTCAGGCAGTAAAAATCTTGCTTGATGATTTGATTCGTTTTGATATTATCAAGAGTTATGATGAAATTACAGGTGTTGGTCACCGTGTGGTTGCTGGTGGAGAATATTTCAAAGAATCAAGCTTGGTGGATGAAGATGCCTTGGCTAAGATTGAAGAATTGTCAGCCTTAGCACCTTTGCACAATCCAGGTGCAGCTTCAGGGATTCGGGCCTTTAAGGAGCTCCTCCCAGATATTACGAGTGTTGCTGTTTTTGATACAGCCTTCCATACGTCTATGCCGGAAGTGGCCTACCGTTATCCAGTGCCTAATCGTTACTATACAGACTACCAAGTCCGTAAGTATGGAGCACACGGAACTAGCCACCAATATGTTTCTCAAGAAGCAGCTAAGTTGTTAGGTAAGCCAATTGAAGAAACTAAGATTATCACAGCCCATGTGGGAAATGGTGTTTCAATTACTGCCGTTGATGGTGGTAAATCAGTAGACACGTCAATGGGGTTGACACCACTTGGTGGCGTTATGATGGGAACACGTACTGGGGATCTTGACCCTGCGATTATTCCATTTGTTATCGACCGTGAGCCTGAAATGGCAGATGCTGAGCGTATCCGTCACGTCTTTAATAAGGAATCAGGTCTCCTTGGTATTTCTGAAAAATCAAGTGATATGCGTGATATCATTGCTGGTAAGAATGCTGGCGATGAAAAATGTGTGTTAGCCTATAATCTTTATGTGGATCGTTTGCGTAAATACATTGCTCAATACTTCGGTGTGTTGAACGGAGCGGATGCTATCGTCTTTACAGCAGGTATTGGTGAAAACTCTGCAGAAGTTCGTGCTTCAGTCTTGGATGGTCTCACTTGGTTTGGTATTGAAGTGGATCCTGAAAAGAATGTCTTTGGACATGTAGGCGACATTACAACAGCAGAGTCAGCTGTTAAAGTATTTGTTATCCCAACAGATGAAGAGTTGGTGATTGCGCGTGATGTTGAGCGCCTTAAAACTAAATAAGTTATCAAAAATTAGATAAGACCAGAAAAGTTGGCTGAGCAATTGGCCAGCTTTTTTGAATGCTCTAAAAGAATCATTCGCCTATGTCCATATATGTGTAATTCAATAAGTAAAGAAAACTTTACAAAAAATGTAAAATAGACTTTACAAAATATGTAAAGTGAACTATACTATTAATGTAAAGTTAACTTAACAAATAAAAGTAAGGAGTTTAACGATTTGAGAATAAACTATAAGGTTGAGGTATCATATGGAAACAAAAATTCAGGAACTTCGCAAGGCTAATAAGATTAGTCAGGCAGAGTTAGCAGATGAAATGGGGGTCACCAGGCAGACCATCATTTCACTCGAAAAAGGTCGCTATAATGCGTCCTTGGAGCTGGCTTTTAAAATTGCTAGGTATTTTGGAAAGACTATTGAAGAAGTCTTTATTTTTGAGGAAGATTAAGGAGTATCAAGATATGTTATTGAAGACGTTAGGAAAGAAAAAAGCAGAATCAGAGTATAAAAGATACATAGCCCGAGTATCATGTTCTTTCTTTTCTTTGGGTATTTTGGGATTATTTATTGTTTGCTCTAATAGTCTTAGTGATTATGCACTAGGATTAGTAGTGGGGGTTACCATTGGGAGTTATGCTCTGTCGATTTATTATTTTGCAGCGCTTAGTCATCCTAAACGCCTTCACCAGATGTATATTGCCGCCTACGATGAGCGAAATAAACAGATTTTGCAGGTGACAGCGGTCGCAACTCTGATTCTAGAATTTTTGCTTATCTTTGCTTTGATTGCCCTATATGCCTTTGTCAGTATTCAGTTGCCATATGTTACAGTCTTATCTGTCTTGCTCTATGGCTTAGTTGTAGGATTTGTCTTTATTCGTCTCATCCTATCTAAAATCGGATGAGATTCCTTAATTATCCCTCTATTTTCATAGTGGCTTGTCAAAACAGTAGATTTGTATTATAATAAAGGTACAAAATAACAATAAAAAGAGGTAGCTTCTTATGAACAAAGAGTCCATTTTAAAACGCTTTCTTTATTTCTTACTGGCTTTCCTAATTTTGTGTATTGAACAAGCTCCGACCATATTTGTTCGTGTTAAAGACGTGAGGGCAGTGAGTCTCCTAATTTTGGTTATGCTACTCATTAGTACAGGAGCTCTTTTCTTAGGAAAACGCATGGGGCTTCTTGAGGGGTTCAAGACACTTTCTTCCTTAAAGGCATGGGGTATGATTGGCTTGACCTACCTAGGTATTTACATTGTTACTAGGGTAGGTGGGATGGTCATGCAAATGGAGGGTGTTAGTAATAGCGCCAATCAGGCAGCCATAGAAAATGCCCATATGAATCCCTTTGTTCTCATAACAGTTACGGTGATTATGGCACCGATTGTGGAAGAGTTGATTTTTAGAGGGCTCCTCATGGGGCGTGTCTTTAATCCAGATTCTATTGTTGGGTTGACTCTAAGTAGTTTACTCTTTGGCCTTGTTCATATGCCTAATAGTATCGGTGTCTGGATTATATATGCAGGTATGGGGTTTACCCTTGGGGTAGTATATCGTAAGTGTCAAAAGTTAGAGTACTGTATCATAGCCCATATGATTAACAATAGTATTGTGGTTTCAATGATGTTACTTTTACAATTTTTAGCACCATATATCAAATAAAGCTCGGAATTTTCCGAGCTTTTTACTATAATTTTTTGGCTTTGGCAATGGTTGTATCAATACTTGAAGCCACACTATGGGTAAGGCCTGTACGCTCAAGGTCCATGAGACCGGCGATAGTAGTGCCACCAGGGCTACATACCTTGTCAATAAGATCATGTGGACTGTCGCTACCTAGACTGAGATTTTCAGCAGTGGCTAGAACTGTCTGTGTGGCAATGGTCAGAGCAATTTGCTTACTTAGGCCATTTTTGACGCCAGCCTTAGCCAGAGCCTCGATAAAGAGGGCGATATAGGCCGGACTAGAGCCAGCTAGAGCAGTAAAGGTATCGAAGTCCTTCTCAGCCAATTCAACAGTAGTTCCAAAACTATCTGTGATTTCTTTGGCAATTGCCAAAAGGTCCTCAGATACCTTATCATTGGTACAAAGACCGGTAGTGCTCTTAAGAATCTGAGCATTAAGGTTCGGCATGATACGAATAAGAGGTAGGTCTGCACTTGTGAGTGAAGCGAGGCGTTCCAAGGTTACTCCAGCAGCCATACTCATGATAGGTTGATGGAATTTGAGGCCAGTTAGTACCTTATCAAACATTTGAGGTTTGATGCCAAGAATGACTAAGTCAGCATTATCCAACAATTCTTGATGGGAAGTAGCAGCTTCAACCTCTAGTTCCTCTGCAATCTGGCGTGAACGAGCCAAGGAAGACCCTGAAATAATGATACGATGTGAGCTTGTATTTAGGCCGTTGATAATAGCTGTTGCCATTTTTCCGACACCGATAAAACCTATAATCATGGGTTACTCCTTATCTTAATAGTTTTTAATCAAATCTACTGTTGAGCGATTCAACTTCTTAACAATAGCTTGTAAGAAAGCCTGTGCTTCTAGGAAGTCATCCATCGCATAAAGGGTTTGGTGCGAGTGAATGTAGCGGGCACAAACACCGATAGTTGTTGATGGAACACCAGCATTCTTCAAGTGAGCGGCACCAGCATCTGTTCCGCCCGCAGCACAGTAGTATTGGTATTTGATACCAGCTTCTTCAGCTGTAGTCAAAAGGAAATCTTTCATATTTGGCAACATGATGTGACCTGGGTCGAAGAAACGAATAAGGGTACCATCACCTACCTTACCTTGATTACCATAAATATCACCTGCAGGAGAACAGTCCACTGCAAAGAAAACTTCAGGATCAAATTTAGTGGTAGAAACATGGGCACCACGTAAACCAACTTCTTCTTGAACATTGGCACCAGCAATTAGAGTATTATTGAGTTCTTGATCTTTAACGTTTTCCAAGAGTTCGCGAATCATGAGAACACCATAACGGTTATCCCAAGCTTTAGAAATGACATTCTTTTGATTGGCTGTGAGGATCGTTTCTGATTCAGGAATGATGACATCACCTGGAAAAACACCGTAGGCATTAGCCTCTTCTTGGTTGGAAAAACCAGCATCAAAGACGATATCAGAAACACTAGGAAGACTTGGAGCCCCACCGCTGGCACGTAAGAAATGAGGTGGTACCGAACCTGAGATGACAGGATAGATACGGCCATCACGAGTGTGTAGGGTGAAGCGTTGTGAGCTGACAACCAGTGGGTTCCAACCACCAAGTTCGACGACACGGAAAGTTCCGTCTGCCTTGATTTCTTTAATCATAAACCCAACTTCGTCCATGTGGGCAGCCACAAGCACCTTAGGGGTATTTTCTGCCCGGCTATGCTTGATACCGAAAATACCACCGAGACCATCTATTTGGACCTCATCTACAAGTGGGGTGATATTGTTGCGAAGGTAGTCGCGTACAGGAGCTTCAAAGCCTGAAGTAGCACTGAGCTCGGTTACTTCTTTAATTTTGTCAAATAGGGTAGTCATAAAATCCTCCTTGAGTAGTACTTGCTACTATTTTAGCACGATTCTTAAGAGATAGGTAGCCTCTCCCCATTCCTCTAAAATTATGGTAAAATGTTTCTTATGAAACGTAAAACATTGGCCTTGTTTGCTGGAGGCGTAGGAGCTTTAGGTCTCTTGGCAATGACAGAGAAGTATAGACAGTCACGCGTAGAAATGAAGAAAGCTGCATTAATCCAAGATATTAGACAAGAATTATCTCACTTGGGGACTATCGCAGTCCTTTATACAAATCCCACTGATAAGGAAAATCCAGGGCTTACAGGAGGTATCGTCTTAGAGGATGGACGTGCCTATAGCTTTGTTTATGCAGAGGATATCTTGACCTATGAGGAGGAGCAGGCATGATTATTCCTAAGAATCTTGAAGAACTGGCAAGCTATGTCGAAAGTGATCAAAAGGTGGTTTTCTTTTTCACTGCCGATTGGTGTCCAGACTGTCAGTTCATCTATCCCGTTATGCCTGAAATCGAAGCCCTCCATCCAGATATGACCTTTGTGCGTGTTAATCGTGATGATTATATGGCTTTGGCACAAACTTGGAATATTTTTGGTATCCCAAGTTTTGTTGTGACTCAGAAAGGTCGGGAATTAGGACGCTTGGTCAATAAAGCTCGTAAAACTAAAGAAGAAATCACTGCCTTTTTGGCAACAGTATAAGGAGAACCCATGATTTTTGCATACAATAAGGAACAAGTTGGCGACGTTTTGTTGGTTATTTTGGAAGATACTAAAGACGTCAAACGTAGCGTAGAACGTAAAGGTAAAGTGGCGCGTGTCACAGCTGATGAAACAGGCAAGACTCTTGCTTGGAATATTTTTGAAGCGTCAAGCCTCATTGATATCAAAGGTAATGGTCAAGTTTTCTTGTCAGACCAAGATGTAGCTGTTTTGAACGAGGAATTGGCTAAAGAGGGCTTTGAAGAGCGTTTGGAAAACACACAAGGACCAGTCTTTGTGGTTGGACAAATTGATGAAATGGTTCCACATCCAGACAGTGACCACCTTAACATCTGCCAAGTGAACATTGGTGATAAGAAGGTCCAAATCGTTGCAGGAGCACCAAACGCAGCGCTTGGTCTTAAAACTATCGTAGCTCTTCCCGGTGCTATGATGCCTAGCGGTGCCCTTATCTTCCCAGGAAAACTTCGTGGTGAAGATAGTTATGGTATGATGTGTGCCCCACGTGAGTTGGCACTTCCAAATGCCCCACAAAAACGTGGTATTATTGAACTTGATGATTCAGCAGTAGTCGGTGAGACTTTTGATCCAGCCAAACACTGGAAAGGGTAAATAAGACAAGAAGCGGTAAGTAAGCCGCTTTTTTGTTTGTCATAAAGAAAGTTTATAGCTAATTATAAAAAAGAAAGATTATGCAAGTTGTAATATTTTTCTTAAAATGTAATCAATATTTACTTTAGGAGGTACTTATGCTTACAACTATTCTTTCTGGTGGGCTCATTGGTCTGATATTTGGATTCATTTTGCAACGAACTCGTTTCTGATTGACTGGTGGTTTACGAGACATGTATATTGCTCGTAATAATACCTTATTTTACGCTTTCCTTATTGCAATCACAGTAGAAAGTATAGGAGTGCTTTCCCTGATTAAATTAGGTATTATTGGAAACCCTTATGAAGAATTTTCTGTGTTAGGAGCAATTGTGGGTTCCTATCTATTTGGTATTGGAATTGTTCTCGCTGGGGGATGTGCCACAGGAACGTGGTATCGTGCAGGTGAAGGGCTCCTAGGTAGTTGGGTTGCACTATTCTTTTATATGATAAGTGCAGCAGCTATGAAATCAGGATTTCTTGTTCCTTTGAATCAATTAATAGCCAAGCGATGGGTAATTAATGATGATTTAGCTGGTCAATTAGGAATTCCGGTTTGGTATTTTCTTGTTTTATTAGTAGCCATAACAAGTTTTGTCGTCATTCGAGAGTTACGTAAGCCCAGACGTCAGATTGCTACGCTTCCATCAAAATATAAGGGAGTGAGACACTATCTTTTTGAGAAAACTTACCATAAATATTTTGCAGGACTTCTAATAGGTCTTGTTGCTTTAATTGCTTGGCCTGCTAGTCAGTTGACAGGTCGTGTTGGAGGGCTAGGTATTACAACTCCCTCAGCACATCTAATTAGTTATATTATTACAGGTGATAGTAAACAGCTTGGTTGGGGTGTTTTTCTTGTATTGGGGATTTTTCTTGGTTCCTTTCTTGCTGCAAAGGGGTCTCGAGAGTTTCGTTGGCGCTTGCCAGACTTGTCAACCATCGGTAAGAGCACACTAGGGGGTATTTTTATGGGAATCGGTGCTTCATGGGCTGGTGGCTGTACGATTGGTAATGGTTTAACAGCTACAGCAATTTTTTCTAGTAAGGGATGGATTGCTTTGCCAGTGACTATTTTAGGTGTTTGGACGGCTTCCTATATTATCTTTGTAAAACCAAATAAAAATTAAGAGGAGAATATCATATGACTTTGGTAAAACTTGAAACTGGTGGACTGGTATGCCCATTTCCATTGATTGATGCGAAGAAAAAAATGGCTGAATTAGCTGTTGGAGATGAGTTGTTGATTGCTTTCGATTGTACGCAAGCAACGGAAAGTATTCCAAACTGGGCTGCAGATAATGATTATCCTGTAACTCGCTTTGACCGAATTGGTCCTGCTTCTTGGGAAATTGTGGTTCAAAAACGTTGAGTTAGCTAAGCTAGTCGAGAATATTTAAAGATCAATTTTTGTAATGAAAATATTTTATGGAGTACTATTTCTAGAAAAATAATATTCTTCAAGTAGTAGAGGGATTCGAGTATTAGAGAGGATCCTCTCGAAAAAATTTGTAAAACTATTTAAAATAAACCACTTTTTTACTCCCTCTTACGAATAGATAGGTGGAGGTAAAAAATGTATAACAAAGTAATTTTAATTGGACGTTTGACAGCAACACCTGAAATAGTTAAGACTGCTAGCGATAGGTCTTTTACACGTGTCACAGTTGCGGTTAATCGTCGCTATAAGACGCAAAATGGTGAGCGTGAGGCTGACTTTATCACAGTAGTGGTTTGGGGCCGTTTAGCTGAGACCTTGGCATCTTATGCTAGCAAGGGAAGTTTAATTTCTCTTGATGGTGAGATTCGCACTCGTAAGTATGATAAGGATGGTCAAACTCATTACGTTACTGAAGTGCTTTGTTCCTCTTTCCAACTTCTGGAGAGTCGTGCTCAGCGTGCTGTTAGGGAAAATAATCCTGACAATGACTTGGCTGATCTGATTTTAGAAGAAGAACTTCCCTTTTAGTTTATCCTTTGTACTAGCTATTTAAGTCTTCTATCTTTGAAGCAATCACTCCAAAAAAATCATTATCTTGTTCCATACCTTGTTTTAAAGAATTGTTGGAGACGAAATATTAAACACTCGTTAGACTAATAAATAGTAAAATTAGATAAGTCTTAGGATGATAGGTGTTTAAAAGTATAGATAGAGTAGAGAAATTTATTCGAAAAACCTTTAAATGCAGTTATAACATGTTTTTGCTGTTTGGTGGATTAGCCAAAATAGTAGACACAATTAACAATTCTCTTTTTTAAATTAAATGATAGAGGTTTCGTGATAAACTATAGTAGGCATTACTTGTTTGGAAGGAAAGTGTGAAGTATCACAACTATAACACTATCCTTGTAATTGTTTGAGACAGTTGCATTTTTGTTTATTGTTGTGAGGCCATAGGCTGATTCAAAGATTTCACAGACAATTGACTATGACACACTCTGACTGACATATAAATTAGGATGTTAAGCGGTCGTTGACTTTTCGTCTAGCCTTGGGGGAACAACATTAGTGTGATTCCTAAGACTCACCAAACTAATGTGTTTGAAGCTAGGATGATTCGTCTTAGCTTTTTTTGTGCCTTTTGGAAAGGGAATGTTTTTCTTATGCTATAATAGAGGGACTAAGCGAGACGGTATCTCGTTAATCTTGGAACAGGAGTAAGACAAATGCTTGACTATAGCCAAGAAGAGAAAGAGTTCTTTATGTCTGAGGCTCTTAAGGAGGCCCAAAAATCTCTAGATAAAGCAGAAATTCCAATTGGTTGTGTTATTGTTAAGGATAGAGAAATCGTTGGTCGTGGGCATAATGCGCGTGAGGAGCTTAACCAAGCTATTATGCATGCGGAGGTCATGGCCATTCAGGAGGCCAATAGGACAGTGGGCAACTGGCGTTTGTTAGACTGCACCCTTTTTGTGACTATTGAACCCTGTGTCATGTGTAGTGGCGCCATTGGCCTAGCTCGTATTCCTAAAGTTATCTATGGAGCATGCAATCAAAAATTTGGTGGTGCAGGTAGCCTTTATGATATCCTAAGAGATGAGCGTCTCAATCATCGCGTAGAAGTAGAGACTGGTGTCATGGAGGAAGAGTGTGCTAAGATTATGCAAGACTTTTTCCGCCAGAGCCGTGAACGCAAAAAAGAAGCCAAACGATTGGCTAAATTAGAAGTTGTGCAAGATATGTAAAGACAAAATGCAAGCCAAAAGAGCTTGCATTTTTCAATGGGAGATTAGAGGGAGTTTTGTTTTATTGAAGGCTCTTTAAGTCACTCTTCCCTAGTCTTATGTTTTTCTTGTTCTCTTGTCAAAAGAAAAATAGGCATGAAGAGGATAAGTGTACCAAAAGCGGATTTCAAATTAGTGTCAATAATTGGTGTTCCTAATCGTACATGAAAGATGAGGTTGATTAGGAGTATGAGAAATAGGCTACTGATAATTCCAGCTAAGCGATTTTTACGAGTAAATAGTTGTTCATTTTAGGTGATTGATTAGCAGTAATATCATTTGTTTGATTTTTTGTAAACTTCATAAGTTATCATCCTCAAAATCTTTGAGATGTCAGTTGAAGTTAAGTTCTTTTATTAGTGTGCGTGATTGTAGAAAGATTTACCCGCAGCATAGCTTAGATCATAAGTCGGTTTTGAGCCAACAATTCCTACTGAAATAGCAGCCCAAGGAACAGTACCACCTGATACGATTTCGAGTTCTTGAGTAGTCATTTTCTTACGGTTGTTGTTTTAGTCATTGTTCTTATTGTCCTCTCTTCTTATCGAGCAGTGTCCATGTAGCCGTTGTAGGCACCAATAGATACAAGCGTTCCAATAGGTCCTGAAGCAAGACAGAGACCTCCAACGGCAAGATTTGTTTTCATCCCCCTCCTGTTACTGTAGCTAAATCAGCTGTGTTCATTTCTTTGTTAACCATTGTCATTCTTCTTTTTTATTCCTGGTTAGTTTTATAATCTCTTAGTCCCCTAACCACGTGCTAAGAGATACCCTAAGTATGACTTCTCCTTTCAATAAAGTCAGTTATATCACTGGCTTTTGGTACTTTCCTCAAGCTATGGATTTATTATAAGGTGAAGAGAAATAAAAAAGCAGTGACATTTATGTCACTATGGCATTGCTAGGGTTTGTCAACGTTTATACTGATGAAAGAAAATAATGAGCTTCGATAAGGGATAAGCCTATCTAGTCTTGTCTTGAGTTCCCTACTTGCAATCACTCCAATTTATGGTATAATACTTTTCGGAGCAACATCTGTGCGTGAAGCGGGTCAGGGGAGGAATCCAGCAGCCCTAAGCGATTTCAGGTGTGTGCTCTTTTTTTGTGTTAAGGAGGATCTATGGCCAAATTTAGTGTTTTTAAAAATCAAGAGAGTCTTTTTGCCTGTCCAATCTGTCAGGCACCAATGCATTTGGATTTGTCTAGCTTGGTTTGTCAGAATAGGCATACCTTTAATATTGCCAAGCAGGGCTTTGTCAATTTTTTGAGACAGACTAAGGGAGATAAGCACTATGATATGGCTTCTTTTGAAAAGAGGAGCCAGATTTTAGCAGCAGGCTATTATGATCCTATCCTGGAGGTGATTTCAGAGCGCTTGCGTGATCTTCCTAAACATTCGCATGTTCTAGATGTTGCCTGTGGTGAGGGCTACTATAGCCGTCAGTTGGCTCAAGAGTTTGACAAGGATTTCATGGCCTTTGACTTGTCTAAGGATTCTATCCTTCTTGCGGCACGTCAAAATCCTCAGAAAAATGTAGCTTGGTTTGTTGGTGATTTGGCTCAATTGCCCTTACGTGAACACGGTATCGATGTCATTTTAGATATCTTTTCACCAGCTAATTATCAAGAATTTGGAAGACTTTTGTCTGATCAGGGCTTGATTTTTAAGGTTATTCCTCACGAAGATCATCTTAAAGAGTTTCGCCAACTGTTACCGGAGGTGCAAGCTTATTCTAACCAGGATGTTTTGGAACATTTCCAGGAGTCCTGTGAGCTTTTGGAGCGTGTGACGATTGCTAAGACTTGGTCTATGCCATCAGAGCATGTTCAAACATTTGCTGAGATGACACCTCTTTTCTTCCATGCCAATAAGGATACTTTGGGCTTGACTTCAGTGACGCAATTAACCGTTGCGGGAGAGCTGTTGATGGGTCGTATTAGAGATGATAAGCAATCCTAACAGTCGTTGGGATTTTTTTGATGGGAAAATATCTCAGTTAGCTTGTTTGGTCTTCCTAAAAGATGTATGATGGGAGCAATAAGTAAGAAAGTTTCAGTAATGGGTAAAAAGTGATGAAAAATAGAGCCTATAAGAACTACATTTTTGATTTTTATGGTACCTTGGTTGATATCCTAACCGATGAGAAGGATCCTATGTTATGGGATAAATTAGCCCAACTTTACCAGGCTTATGGAGCGGCTTATGAAGGTGATGCTCTTAAAAAGGCTTATGCTAAGCACGTGGATCAGGCCCGTAAGGAGTTAATAGAGCTCAAAGGGGTTGTTTATCCAGAAATTGATTTAGCCCACATTTTTAACCAGCTTTATGTAGATGCTCGGCCTCAGTCTAGTAACTCTAATCAGCTGGACGATTGGGGAAATTTGATAGCTATGGTCTTTCGCGTCTTATCTCGAAAACATTTGACAGCTTATCCTCATACTAAGGAGGTTCTAGCCTTTCTAAAAGAGCAGGGCTATCGTCTCTATCTCTTGTCTAATGCTCAAGCAGCCTTTACTAATGCTGAGATTGACTTAATGGCGTTAAGACCTTACTTTGATGCCATTTACTTGTCTTCGGATGCCGGTATCTGTAAGCCTCAACCTGAATTTTTAAAGCAAGTTTTGGATGATCATGGGGTAAAGCCATCTGAGACTGTCATGGTGGGAAATGACTTGACGACTGATATTGCTGTGGCTGAAGCAGTTGGGATCGATGGTATCTTGCTCAATACCTTCCCGTATTCTCGTCGAGAACTGGAGAATTCCCCAATCAAGCCAGACCGAGTGATTACTGATATAGAAGCTCTAAAGCCAGAATTTACATAAAAATACACTCTATTTGGCAAAAGCAAAGACAATTATCAGAATTTTTGGTATAATAATTCCTAACTTTATGTGAATGGAGAATCTCATGACTGCACAAAAAATGTCTGCACAAGAAATTATCGCTTTTATCGGTAATGCAGAAAAGAAAACAAATGTTAAAGTAACTTTTGAAGGGGAATTGGCAACTGCTGTTCCAACTTCTGTCACTAAGCTTGGCAATGTTCTTTTCGGTGACTGGAAAGATATCGAGCCGCTTCTTGCGAATTTGACGGAAAATAAGGATTATGTTGTGGAACAAGATGGCCGCAACTCAGCTGTTCCATTGCTTGATAAGCGTCACCTTAATGCCCGTATCGAGCCAGGTGCCATTATCCGTGACCAAGTAACGATTGAAGACAATGCTGTCGTTATGATGGGGGCTGTAATCAATATCGGGGCGGAAATCGGTGCAGGTACTATGATTGATATGGGTGCTATCCTTGGTGGTCGTGCTACTGTTGGTAAAAACAGCCACATTGGTGCGGGTGCAGTCCTTGCTGGCGTGATTGAACCAGCTTCAGCAGAGCCAGTACGTATCGGTGATAATGTTCTTGTTGGTGCTAATGCTGTTGTGATTGAAGGTGTTCAAGTAGGTAACGGTTCAGTCGTTGCCGCTGGCGCTATCGTTACTCAAGATGTCCCTGAAAATGTGGTTGTAGCAGGTGTTCCAGCTCGCATCATCAAGGAAATTGATGAAAAAACACAACAAAAAACAGCACTTGAAGACGCTTTGCGTAACTTGTAACATATTGATAGTAGAGGCCTGTAGGGCCTCTATTTCTAGATTCTCTATAAAATAAGAGAAATAAAAAGGATAAAAACATGACACTTGATTTAATTAAAATTAGACGAGACCTTCACCAAATTCCTGAAATTGGTTTGGAAGAATTTAAAACTCAGGCTTATCTCTTAGAGCGTATTGCTGAAATGACTGAAGGTAAGGACTTTGTGGAGCAACGTACTTGGCGTACAGGAATTCTTGTCTATCTTCACGGGCATGCTCCTGAAAAAACTATTGGTTGGCGTACAGATATTGATGGTCTCCCAATCGTAGAGGAAACAGGTCTTGACTTCAAGTCTACTCATGAAGGTCGTATGCATGCTTGTGGACACGATATGCACATGACGACAGCGCTTGGTCTCTTGGATCAGATGCTTCAAGTACAACCTAAAAATAACATGCTCTTCCTCTTCCAGCCGGCTGAAGAAAATGAAGCTGGTGGTATGCTTATGTATGAGGATGGTGCCTTTGGAGACTGGTTGCCAGATGAGTTCTATGGCCTCCACGTCCGTCCAGATTTCAAGGTAGGTGATATTGCGACTAACACAAGCACCCTTTTTGCTGGGACTTGTGAAGTCCTCGTTACTTTCAAGGGGAAAGGTGGACATGCGGCCTTTCCACATGAGGCCAATGATGCTCTTGTAGCAGCTTCTTACTTTATTACTCAGGTGCAAACGATTGTCAGTCGTAATGTTGACCCTATCCAGGGTGGGGTAGTTACCTTTGGTTCTTTCCATGCAGGAACTACTAACAATGTTATCGCTGAAACTGCAGAGGTTTATGGAACTATTCGTACCCTTACTCAGGAAATGAGTCTCCTTATCCAGAAGCGCGTGCGCCAGATTGCAGAAGGAGTAGCAGCTAGCTTTGGTATGGAAGTGGATATCGTGTTGAAACAAGGTGGTTATCTTCCTGTGGAAAATAATCCAGCCTTGGCCAAAGAGTTGATGGCCTTCTTTGATGCTAGCCCAGAAGTTAACCTGATTGATTGTCCACCAGCTATGACGGGCGAGGATTTTGGTTATTTGCTTAGTAAAGTTCCTGGTGTCATGTTCTGGTTGGGAATTGACACGCCATATGCACTTCACCATCCTAAGATGAGTCCAAATGAAGATGCCCTCGCTTTTGCAGTGGCTGAAATTGGAAAATTCCTTAAACACAAGGCAGAAGCCTAACCATAGTTGATACAGCTAAAAAATCTACCAAGTCTGACTTTTGGTAGATTTTTTGATATGATAAACCTATGAAAAATGAACTTAGAAAAACGGTCTTGGCTCAGTTAACTTCACAAGATCCTGAGACTAAGGCTAAGATAGATAAATATCTTTTGGAGCAATTGATTGCCTTACCTGCTTATAAAGATGCCCAGGTGATTGCGACTTATTTGTCTTTCCCTCATGAATATGACACCAGTCTTTTAATCAAGCAGGCTTTAAAGGATGGTAAACGACTTTTGATTCCTAAAACATATAAACAAGGTCGAATGATTTTTGTGGATTATGATCCAGATAATATTGTTGCTACCTCTTTTGGCTTGATGGAACCTGCGTCTGATTTGGCTGTGGAAAAATCAGAGATTGATTTGATTCATGTGCCAGGAGTAGTTTTCAATGCTGAAGGCTATCGCATTGGTTACGGAGCAGGTTACTATGATCGCTATTTGTCTGATTTTGAAGGGGAGACAGTTAGCACGGTTTATCCCTGTCAGGAAATGGATTTTACCCCAGATAGCCATGACATCGCCGTTAGGAAGGTTATTACATGCCAGTAAATGAGTGGAAAAAATACCCAGCAACCTATCTATTGTTGGGGCTTACGACGTTGACTTTTATCTGTCAATATCTTTTAAATAGTTTTCAAGCGACGTCACCCCTTAGTCTCTTTAAGATGGGAGCTATGTATGGGACCTTCGTTCAATACAATCCCTTAGATCTCTGGCGTCTTGTAACACCTATTTTTGTCCATATAGGTGTTGAGCATTTTCTTTTCAATATGCTCACCCTTTATTTTATGGGGAGGATGGCTGAACAGATTTTTGGTACTCTACGTTTTCTAGGACTTTATTTGCTAGCTGGTGTTATGGGAAATGCCTTTACCTTGCTTTTTACACCTAATGTTATTGCAGCTGGTGCTTCGACCTCCTTGTTTGGCCTATTTGCGGCGATTGTGATTCTTGGTTATTATAGTCACAGTCCCTTACTCAATCAGTTGGGCCGTAATTATTTGGCTTTGATTGTTATTAACTTAATCTTCAACCTTTTTACACCTAGTGTTGGGATTACAGGTCATCTCGGTGGTTTAGTTGGGGGTGCTCTGGCAGCTATCTTTTTGGCCAATAAGGTTGAAAGTCGCCTTTTTAGTAGAGGTTGGCGTTCTACAGCCCTTTTAACCTATATTTTACTATTGCTGATTCCTCTAGGATTCACTTATTTTTAAGTCATATGAAAAAAACCATCGAATGTCATGTTCGATGGTTTTTATATTAGTCTTTTTTAGCTGGTTTGCCTTCAAGTTTGTGTCCCAAGTCAATGAGGTATTGCTTGAGGTCATCTTTAACTTGAGGATGTTTAAGAGCGTAATCGATAGACGTTTTCATGAATCCGAATTTGTCACCGACATCATAACGGTCTCCAGTAAATTCGCGAGCAAAGACGCGTTGTGTCTTGTTAAGGGTGTCAATAGCATCAGTCAATTGAACTTCATTTCCAGCACCTGGTTCTTGAGTTTCCAAAATACTGAAAATTTCAGGTGTTAGAAGGTAACGACCGATGATAGCAAGATCACTTGGTGCATCCTCTGGATTTGGTTTTTCAACGAAAGTTTCAACGCTATAACGTCCATTTTCGCCTTTTCCTTGAGGGGCGATGACACCATAAGAAGAAACTTCTTCGTGAGGTACAGGCATAACTGCAATGGTTGATGCGTGTGTTTCCTCATAGTCGTTAATGAGCTGCTTAGTTAAAGGTACTGCTTTGTCGTTAGTGATATCCATAAGGTCATCACCAAGCATAACAACAAATGGCTCATTTCCGACAAATGCTTTGGCTTGAAGAACAGCATCTCCGAGACCACGTGGATGGCTTTGACGAATAAAGTGGAGGTTGATAGCAGTGGTGTCATTAACCAATTTCAACAGGTCTGTCTTACCTTTTTGTTCCAAGTTGTATTCTAACTCGAAGTTTGAATCAAAGTGGTCTTCGATAGAACGTTTTGACTTACCAGTAACCACCAAGATATCTTCGATACCTGATTTGAGGGCTTCTTCAACGATAAATTGGATGGTTGGTTTGTCAACGATAGGCAACATTTCTTTGGCCAAGGCCTTAGTAGCTGGTAAAAAGCGTGTTCCGAGTCCTGCAGCGGGGATGATAGCTTTTCTAACTTTTTGATTTTTCATGAGAACTCCTTAGATTTTTATTTTTTATCCCATTCATTTTCAGAGCGCAATTCATTGGACATCATATTGAGAATAGATTCCTTGATATCAGCACCTTCATAGATAGATTTGTAGATTGCTGTTGTAATTGGCATGTAGACGCCAAGTTCTTGGGCGATTTCGTAGGCAACCTTTGTGGTTGAAATACCTTCGATAACCATTCCCATGTTACGTTCAATGTCTTCTAGCTTTTCTCCACGACCAAGCGCATCCCCAGCACGCCAGTTACGTGAATGGATAGAAGTTCCTGTAACAATAAGGTCCCCAACCCCAGATAGACCGCTGTAAGTCAAAGGATCAGCCCCAAGTTTCACACCAAGACGAGTAATTTCCGCAAGTCCACGAGTAATAACGGCTGCCTTAGCATTGTCCCCATAAC
Source organism: Streptococcus sp. 1004_SSPC (assembly GCF_001069025.1). Classification (NCBI taxonomy): domain Bacteria; kingdom Bacillati; phylum Bacillota; class Bacilli; order Lactobacillales; family Streptococcaceae; genus Streptococcus; species Streptococcus sp. 1004_SSPC. The sequence goes on from NZ_JWGQ01000035.1 coordinate 21,569, forward strand.
CCATACCGTGGAGGGCACCAGCACCTACCGCGATAATGTTTTTAAGAGCACCAGCTGTTTCAACACCAATCACATCTGAATTGGTGTAGAGGCGGAAGTAGTTATTACTGAAAATGCCTTGGACATAGCGTGCCACTTCAAGATCCTTAGATGCTGCTGTAATCAAAGTGATGTCGCGAACGATAGTTTCTTCAGCGTGGCTTGGGCCAGATACGACAACAATTTCACTACGAAGTTCCTTAGGAATCTCTTCTTCAAGGATTGTTGAAAGGCGTTCGTGTGTTCCAGGTTCCAAACCTTTGGAAGCATGCATGACAACAACTTCGTGGTCCAAAAGTTCAGCAACTTGTTTAGCAACTAAGCGAGTAACTTTGGTCGGAACAACAAAGAGAACAGCGTCAACACTATCAAGGGCTTCAGACAGTCCCTTATAGGCTTTAATGTTTTCATCCAAAACCACATCCTTGAAGTAGCGGGTGTTGGTGTGTTTCTCGTTAATTTCATCAATTTGTTCAGGGATGTTTCCCCAAATACGGACCTCGTGTCCGTTGTCGTTGAGTACCTGAGCAAGGGCAGTTCCCCATGAACCAGGGCCCAAGACAGCGATTTTTTGTTTTTTCATCATTAGGTCTCCCTTTAGGTCCTTTCTAACAAAGCAGAAAAAGACTATATTCTTTCTCATTATAACATAAGAAAAGCATGTTTGTCTTGTACTCTCTGTTAGGAAGGCTGATGGCCATTTATCTTTTCAGCCAATTTTGGGCAATGTAGCCTCCAATGAGGGCAGCCATGAGCGTTCCTCCAATCAGGATTAAGATATGACTGCTTGTAAAGGGAACCATAACTTGATTTACATAATCTTGAGTTTTCCCTTTGGCTAGGAGCTGTGCGATATAGGCTTTGGGTGCAAGCCACATGGTGATAATGGGTGCTAAGTTTCCTAGGGAAAAGATCATATAGGAGAGTAGATTTAGTTTATTATTCTCATAGTTCCCTTTCTTAGCTAGAAAATCAGCGACAAAGCCAGCTAAAAAGCTAGGAAGAAAGGCTAGAACAAAGTGCCCAGAGGCAAAGAAGAAGATGGACATAAAGATACCTAGACAGGTAATCGCTCCAAATTGTTTTGTCTTTCTGATAAGCCCCAAGTAGACCCAGCCTGCAAAGATAGCCGCTAAGGCAGGCGTATGATACATATTTTTGACTTTAAAAAAGATTAAATCAATGGCAACTGCAAGGGCTAGGCAAATAAAATAGAGTAGAATAGCTAGGCTGGTTTGTTTGATGAACGTTTTTTGACGCATGTGGTCTCCTAATCAATGTGAGGTGTTTTAGTTTTATTGAGCCAAGAGTATGCCAAACCAATGAAAATACCTCCGCCAATCCAGTTACCGAAGAAAACGACTATCCACTGACGTAGAATATTTGCCAAAGTGAAATTATCTACAGCGTCACGCACACCGTTGAAACCGAGCAACATGAAAGAAGCAAAGTTCGCAATCAAGTGTTCATTAATCAAAAAGACAAACATAAAGATAGCTGATAGCGCAATGAAAATTTTAGCAGATTCTTCTTTGAGGAGCATGTAGCCTAAGATGGCAATATTAACGAACATATTAGCTGTAATACCTTCTGTAAAGTTCATCCAATCTGTTTTTCCAAGCTTGGTTGAGACAGCAGTAACTAAGAAACTCTTGTCAGTCAAATGTTGGAAAGAGAAGGATTGGTTGAAGAACCAGGCCAAGATAAGGGCACCGACAAAATTAAAAAAGGTACAGTAGAGGAGGATGGTACACATCTTGCTCCATTTGATTTTACCATAATAGGCACCACTGGTCAGGAACATCATGTTTGAAGTAGCCAACTCCCCATTGAAAATGAGAACGAAGACCAATCCGATAGCAAAGATAAAGGCAAAGACGAAGCGGGAAAGGGCTGGAATACCCGTAGCGATAACATCCGCGCCAATAATTCCTACAGCAGTTGACATGGTAAGATAAGCTCCTGCAAGCATAGAACGCAAGGCGTAGCGCCCCAGACTTTCGTCAAAGAGAGCTTCTTTTTTAGCGCAAGCAGCGAAAACTTTTTCTTGAAATTGAGACATAGGTTTACCTCTAAAATGTGTGGCTTGGAGCATGGCAAATGCGCAAGCTCGAGTGAAAATGAATCTAAGATGACCATGAAAAAAGTCAGGACAGTTGCCCCAACTTTTCCAAGTCTTAGTATGAGGATGCTCCAGATGTAGCATCTGCGGCTGGAGCTACATCGCCACCGTGACCACCAGCGTCTGACGCTCCGGATGTTGCGTCGCTACCGCCATGACTAGCTGCAGCCGGTGCAAAAGGACCGCTTCCTCCGACAAGGCGTTGACCAGTTGTTTCGAGATACCAGTCAAGCCATGGTTTAAAGTTAAAGACGATTTCATTGATTCCTGCATAAGAACCATCATCATAGTACATAGCCTGATAGTTATGCGTATTGATAACTCCTTCAGGTGACCCTGGAACAATCGTACGAACATATTCTTGGTTGCCGTTACGAAGGGTACCGATAACCCATTCCACATTCTTCATACGAGCTGGTGGAAGTGAACCGTGAACTGTTGATATACGGCTACCTGATTGAGGCGGTACACGTTTGGCGAACATAGTAACAGGATCTTGATGGGCGTTATTGTAGTAGAGGAACTGGTTGTTATCATCAGCATAGGTCAATTCAAATGGCATAGCCTTGAGGAACATGTCAATTTGATTAACCGTCAAAATACCGTGGTCCAATTTCACGTAGGTATCACCAGATACCGCACCAGTGATTTCAGCTACTTTTTCTACCCATTCAGGATCATCAGGGTCGACCTCAGTAACAGTTGTAGCGATTGGGTTGTTACAATCCAAGTCTTCGGGTTCGATTGGTTTTGGTTTTTTCAATTTAGAAACCACTCCTACATATTGGATGAAATTATCTAAGCATTGTTCAAGGAAGTTAATAGTACCTTCGTTAGTAATGTTCCCCTCAAGGTCAAAAGCTTCTTTAGCCTTTCCAAGCAAGAATTCATTACCTGGAAGTGTATAAGCATTAACACCAGGCGCTTCAAGGATTTTACGCAAATGCACTTGGGCACGTGAAGTCCCTTGATCGTAATAAGAAGCACCAACAATCATTACAGGCTTGTTTTCAAATGGGTGCACTTCGAATGAGAGCCACTCTAAAACTGATTTAAGTGCTGCAGAGATAGTGTGGTTGTGCTCAGGTGTAGCAATGATAACACCATCAGCGCGTGTAATTTTGTTATTAAGTAAGCGAAGTTGGAAACTTTCATCCCATTTTTCATCTTGATTAAACATAGGGACTTCATCAATTTCTAAAACTTCAAGTTCAAATTTAATTTTAAAATGTCTTCTGATAAATTCGAGCAGTTTACGGTTATATGATTGATCATAATTTGCTCCAACGAGTCCAACAAATTTCATAGTTTATATTCTCCTGTCTTATAGGCTTTCCCAGTCGAAGTCTTCAGCTTCTTTATGTAGCAACTCTGTAGCATGTGAGAGTTTTCCAGTAATTTTGACGTAGAGACGGAAGTCATCGAAAATAGCATCTAATTTTTTGATGACATCAAGGTCAACTAAATCGCCGTTGCTATCAAAAGCTTGAAGGGAATGTGAGAGCAAGAATTCGTCTGGAAGCACATTAGCTTTGATTTCTGGAGCATTCAAAATTTGACGAAGTTGTAGCTGTGCACGAGAAGCTCCTAGGGTTCCATAAGATGCCCCTGTAATCATAACAGGCTTATTCAAAAGAGGGAAAACACCGTATGAGAGCCAGGCCAAAGCATTCATGAGAACAGCCGGAATTGAGTGGTCATACTCAGGTGTTCCAATGATGACACCATCAGCTTCATCGATTTTTTTAGCGATTTCTAGTGCACTTTCTGGCAATTGCTTATTGGCAGGTTTGTTAAAGACAGGAAGATCTTTGATTTCTACAAGTTCAATTTCTGCCTTATCTGCAAAATGCTTCTGAATATATTGCAATAATTGTCTATTAGTTGAACGTTTTGAATTCGTACCAACAAGTCCAATGAATTTCATGACAATTCTCCTTAAAAGTATTATATCTAGTATCATGTTAGCGTTTTCCTAGGCAAAAGTCAATCTTCGTTTGATGAGAATACGATTAGACTATTACTTTTGTCATCTTATTTCGAATAGATTATAATAGGATAGATTTAAGAAATATTCTTCTTAAATTCAGTGTAGCTGATTTTACAAGAATTAGTTAACTGATGTAGAAAGGAAAAATAATGACTAAAATTCGTGGATTTGAACTTGTATCAACCTATACTAATCGAGACTTACTTCCAAAGCGGGAGACTGCCCATGCGGCTGGCTATGATTTAAAGGTTGCGGAGAATACTGTAATTGCTCCTGGGGAAATTGTTCTCGTACCAACAGGTGTTAAGGCTTACATGCAACCTGGTGAGGTTCTCTATCTCTATGACCGTTCCTCTAACCCTCGTAAAAAAGGTCTGGTCTTAATCAACTCAGTTGGAGTTATTGATGGCGATTACTATGGAAATCCTGGAAATGAAGGTCACATCTTCGCCCAGATGAAAAATATTACTGATCAGCCCGTGACTCTTGAAGTTGGCGAACGCATGGTTCAGGCTGTCTTTGCACCTTTCTTAATCGCAGATGGGGACGAAGCAGATGGCGTTCGAACTGGTGGGTTCGGGTCAACTGGAAAATAGAAGAAATTTGCGGCCGTCTTGCTGGTCATATCTTCTCGTATCTTTAAGAAGCATAGGGCTTATTGCTTAACCAATCTGGATTTAAAAGAGTTTTTCTAGAGAAATGGTGCTAAAAGCTAGAGCTTATAGGGGGAGATGGCACTGTCTGAGTTTATCATGAAAGGAAAGGATTAGAATCATAGCTAAGAAAAAATCAACTTTTGTTTGTAGAGAATGTGGCTACAATTCACCCAAATATCTAGGACGCTGTCCCAATTGTTCTTCTTGGTCCTCTTTTGAGGAAGAAGTTGAGGTGCAGGAGGTTAAAAATGCCCGTGTCAGTTTGACGGGTGAAAAGTCCAAACCTACTAAGTTAAAAGAAGTCTCTTCAATTAATTACGCCCGCATAAAAACTGATATGGACGAGTTTAACCGTGTTTTAGGTGGCGGTGTGGTTCCGGGGAGTTTGGTTCTTATTGGAGGAGATCCAGGGATAGGAAAATCGACCCTCCTCTTACAGGTGTCAACACAGCTGGCTAACAAGGGAACGGTCCTCTATGTTTCTGGGGAAGAATCGGCCGAGCAAATCAAATTGCGGAGTGAACGTTTAGGTGATATTGATAACGAATTTTATCTGTATGCTGAGACCAATATGCAAGCCGTCCGTAGCCAAGTCGAGGCTATCAAACCCGATTTCCTTATTATCGACTCAATTCAGACCATCATGAGCCCAGAGATTTCTGGCGTTCAAGGATCTGTTTCCCAGGTTCGTGAAGTAACTGCCGAACTCATGCAGATTGCCAAAACCAATAACATTGCCACTTTTATTGTTGGGCATGTGACCAAGGAGGGACAGCTGGCTGGACCACGTATGTTGGAGCACATGGTGGATACGGTGCTCTATTTTGAGGGGGAACGTCATCATACCTTCCGTATTCTGCGGGCAGTTAAAAACCGTTTTGGTTCAACCAATGAAATTGGGATTTTTGAAATGCAGTCAGGTGGTCTGGTCGAGGTACTAAACCCTAGCCAAGTTTTCTTAGAAGAACGCCTAGACGGTGCCACAGGTTCTGCCATTGTTGTCACAATGGAGGGGAGTCGACCTATCCTAGCTGAGGTTCAAGCTTTGGTGACACCGACCGTCTTTGGTAATGCAAAGCGGACAACGACGGGACTGGACTTTAACCGTGTCAGCCTTATCATGGCTGTCTTAGAGAAACGTTGTGGCCTTCTTCTCCAAAATCAAGATGCCTATCTCAAGTCAGCTGGTGGTGTCAAGTTGGACGAGCCAGCTATTGACCTTGCAGTTGCCGTTGCTATCTCCTCTAGTTACAAGGAGCTTCCAACCAATCCACAAGAAGCCTTTATAGGAGAAATTGGCTTGACCGGAGAGATTCGTCGTGTGGCTCGTATTGAGCAGCGTATCAATGAAGCCGCTAAACTAGGTTTTACTAAGATTTATGCTCCTAAAAATTCGCTTCATGGCATGAAGATTCCAGAAGGTATCCAGGTCATTGGGGTCACGACGGTAGGAGAAGTACTCAAAAAAGTTTTTTCTTAAGATAACAAAAAATCTGCTCTTTTGGAAACGTTTGCAAAAATATACCTCCAATGCTATACTTTTCATAAGGATAGGGAGGTATTTATTATGCAATTTTTCACAGACAGCAACATGCAATTCCCTTTAGTAGAGTTGTCTCTTAATCAAGGTGAAACAGTCTTTATCCAGCGTGGTAGTATGGTATATCACACACCAAATGTGACACTGACTACCAAATTAAACGCCAGTGGATCAGGTCTAGGTCGTTTTGTAAAAGCCGTTGGGCGTTCAATGGTTTCGGGTGAAAGTAGCTTTATTACTCAGGTTATCTCACAGTCCAATAACGGTTATATAGCCTTGGCCCCTGATTCTCCAGGTCAAGTGATTCCACTTTATTTAGGTGAAAAACAGTACCGACTAAACGACGGTGCCTTTCTAGCACTTGATGGCACAGCTTACTATACAATGGAGCTCCAGTCTGTTGGTAAGGCTCTTTTTGGTGGTCAGGGAGGATTCTTCGTCATGACGACTCGAGGCCAAGGAACCCTCTTGGCAAATGCCTACGGTTCTATTAAAAAAATTGAGCTAAACAATCAAGAAGTGACTATTGATAATGCTCATGTCGTTGCCTGGAGTCAGACACTTGATTATAATATTCACTTGGAAAATGGTTTCTGGCAGTCTATTGGGACAGGAGAGGGTGTTGTTAATACCTTTAGAGGAACAGGTGAAATTTATGTTCAAAGTCTCAATCTTCAAACCTTTGCAGGCTTGCTTAATAGATACTTGCCAAAACGTTCATAATATGAATTGAAGGAGAATGGATGCTAACAAGCATCCATTCTCCTTTTTATGTTGCGAACTCAATAGCTGACAAGTTAAGAAAAAGATGATAAGATAGTGTATAAATAATTTGATAGTCAAATTATTTTCTTCATTAGAAAGTGAGTTATTATGTCTTATTTTGAAAACTTTCTCAATGCCAACAAAGCCTATGTTGACCTCCACGGGACAGCCCATCTTCCCTTGAAACCAAAGACTAAGGTGGCTATTGTGACTTGTATGGATTCACGCCTTCACGTTGCCCAGGCCTTGGGGTTGGCCCTAGGTGACGCTCATATTTTACGTAATGCGGGTGGTCGTGTGACGGAAGATATGATTCGTTCTTTGGTCATTTCTCAACAACAGATGGGGACACGAGAAATTGTAGTTCTCCACCATACAGATTGTGGTGCTCAGACCTTTAAGAACGATGAGTTTACCGCCTATCTCAATAAAGAACTTGGTGTTGATGTTTCTGATCAAGATTTTCTTCCATTCACAGATGTAGAAGAGAGTGTTCGTGAAGATATGGCTATTCTTCGTCAGTCACCGCTTATTCCTGAGGATGTTATCATCTCCGGTGCGGTTTATGATGTAGATACTGGTCGAATGACTCAGGTCCTCCCTTAATATCGAAAAATTGAGCAGGCGTGATTGCCTGCTTTTTTATAATTCAATGAAAAAAACTCAGCACACAATATAAATGCTGAGTTAATCTAGTTTTTAAGAAACGATAAAAATGAGAATCACGGTCCCCAAATAGAAAAGACTAGTGATAAAAAAGCTTATACGCCAGAACAACTTAAGAAAACGTTTAAACTTGAAAGATTGTGCTTTTCTTAGCATCTGAATCGTGATAATGATAGCCACCAAGGATAATAAGATGGTGATGTAAGGCAAAAAACTATGGGTAAAGAAACGGGCTGATACAGCAACCACCTCAATAAAATAAAGTGGGAAGGTAAGGTCAGCGAAATTAAGCCCGAGATATTTTAAACTGAAGAAGCGGTGGATAATAAAAGCAAAGATAGGTGTTAAAATCAAAAATGCTATAGCAAAGAATTTATATAGAATCATAAGTCTATTTTACCTCGAAAAGGCCTTTATGTAAATTTTTTCCTAAACTTAATAAGAAATTCTTGCATCTAAAAAGAATTTCTGTATAATAGATAGGGTATGTAAAAACATACTTGTGGGAGGTAACAAAACTTACTTACCGCCAAAACCACAATAGGAGGAAATTACAAAATGGCTAAAAAAGTCGAAAACATCGTAAAACTTCAGATTCCTGCTGGTAAAGCGACTCCAGCTCCACCAGTTGGACCAGCTCTTGGTCAAGCCGGAATCAACATCATGGGATTCACTAAAGAGTTTAACGCTCGTACAGCTGATCAAGCTGGTATGATTATCCCAGTTGTTATCTCTGTGTATGAAGATAAATCATTTGATTTCATCACTAAAACACCACCAGCTGCTGTTCTTTTGAAAAAAGCTGCAGGTGTTGAAAAAGGTTCAGGTACTCCAAACTCAGTTAAAGTTGCTTCAGTAACTCGTGCACAAGTACAAGAAATTGCTGAAACTAAAATGCCTGACTTGAACGCTGCAAACATCGAATCAGCTATGCGTATGATCGAAGGTACTGCACGTTCAATGGGATTCACTGTTACTGACTAATTCAGTTAACAAGAAAACCACAGACGTCGTCTCACTTCGCTGAGTGACGTGGAAGATGAAAGTCGTTATGACCACATTACACAAGGAGAAATAATTAACATGGCTAAAAAAAGCAAACAAATGCGTGCTGCTCTTGAGAAAATCGACAGCACAAAAGCTTACAGCGTAGAAGAAGCTGTAGCTCTTGCACAAGAAACTAACTTCGCAAAATTCGATGCTACTGTTGAAGTATCATACAATCTTAACATTGATGTTAAGAAAGCTGACCAACAAATCCGTGGAGCAATGGTATTGCCAAATGGTACTGGTAAAACTCAACGTGTTCTTGTATTTGCCCGTGGTGCTAAAGCTGAAGAAGCTAAAGCAGCAGGTGCTGACTTCGTTGGTGAAGACGAACTCGTTGCTAAAATCAACGGTGGATGGCTTGACTTTGACGTTGTTGTTGCAACACCAGACATGATGGCAATCGTTGGTCGTCTTGGACGTGTCCTTGGACCACGTAACTTGATGCCAAACCCTAAAACTGGTACAGTAACTATGGACGTTGCTAAAGCAGTTGAAGAGTCTAAAGGTGGTAAAATTACTTACCGTGCTGATAAAGCAGGTAACGTACAAGCTATCATCGGTAAAGTTTCATTCGAAGCTGAAAAATTAGTTGAAAACTTTAAAGCATTTAACGATGCTATTCAAAAAGCTAAACCAGCTACAGCGAAAGGTACTTATATCACCAACCTTTCAATCACTACTACACAAGGTGCTGGTATCAAAGTTGATCCTAACTCATTGTAAGAATAGTAAAAACCTATCTTCGGATAGGTTTTTTTAATTATGTGACTTTAAGTCCGTTTCGCTCCGAAGGTGCGAAACAGATAAACCACCCGCTATGCG